>JAJTFU010000139.1 GCA_021299075.1 Novosphingobium sp.
CTTCACCGAGTTGTGGGAGCGGTTTTCCTATTACGGCATGATGGCGCTGCTGGCGCTTTACATGACCAAGCAATTGCTCAAGCCGGGCCACGCCGAACACGTCTGGGGCCTGGCCGCGCTCCGTCACTTCTTCGAATTTCGCGGACCGATGTCGGACATTGCCTTCACCTCGCTGGTGTTCGGCTGGTACGGCGGACTGGTCTATTTCACCCCGATCCTGGGCGGCCTGGTGGCCGACCGCTGGCTCGGCACGCGGCGGACTGTAACCCTGGGTGCCGTACTGATGGCGGCGGGGCACCTGGCGATGTCGCTGGACCAGACGTTCCTGATCGCCCTGCTCATGCTGATCCTGGGATCGGGCTGTCTTAAGGGCAATATCACCACCCAGGTCGGCGCACTTTACCCGGCTGAGGCTGAATCCCTGCGGCAGCGCGGCTATGCGATCTTTTCGACCGGAATCAATGTCGGCGCGGTAATCGGGCCGTTGGTAACCGCGGCAGTTGCGGCAGCCTATGGCTGGCACGCCGGCTTTGCCGTTGCGGCAGTGCTGATGCTGCTGGCGCTGGCGGTCTACCTGGGCGGCGGGCGGCACCTGCCCGATGGCCGCCCGGCCCGCGCGGCCGCTGCCGAGCTGCCTCTGGCGGCGGCAGGCGACAGCCGCCGCCTGGTCGCGCTTGTTGTGATTGTGGCGCTGGTCATCCCGGCTTCGGTCGGCTTCCTGATGATCAGCGGGATCGGCATGATCTGGATCGATGGCTATGTGGATCTGACCACTCCGGCGGGCACGGTTCCGGTCGGCTGGTTCAATTCGCTCGATTCCTTCTCCAGCATCCTTATCGCCCCTTGCCTGATCGTGCTGTGGGCCTGGCAGGCCCGCCGCCAGAACGAGCCATCGGGCATTACCAAGATCGCGATCGGCAGCCTGCTGGTCGCGCTCTCGTCCCTGGCCTTTGCTGCTGGCAGCGCGCTTTCGCCGCAGCCGGGAACCGTGCCCGCAGTCTGGGCGCTGGCGGGCTACCTGGGCATGGGCGTGGCCTTCATGTGGTACTGGCCGGTGCTGCTGGCGCTGGTTTCCTCCAATGCCCCGGCGAGGGTCAATTCCACCATGATGGGCGCAACCTTCCTGTCGCTGTTCATCGGATCGGTCGGCGGCGGCAGGCTGGGCAGTTTCTATGACCAGATGAGCCCCGCTGCCTTCTGGACGATCAATGCGGCCGTGCCTGCGGCCGGCGGACTGCTGGCATTGATCCTACGCGGACCATTGCAGCGCGCGCTTCAGCCCGCCACATAGGCCAGATGCGAACCACCTTCGATCAGGCCACAGTGCGGCTCTATCACCTCGACAGCGAAGCGATCGGCGGCGCGGCGACCACTCTGCTTTACGGCCCGCTGGCCGAGGCGCTGCAGCATGCGGCCCAGCAACCGGCCGAAGTCCAGGACGGCCTGTTCATCGCCACTGACAACGATGTGGTTGCCTATCTCGATCTGATTGGGGAATAGGCCGCAATGCGCCTTGCCCGCTCGCTTGCCTGCCTGGTCCTGTCGGCCCTGATCGCTGTGCCCGTCATGGCGCGGGAAAGCCTGGGCATGTTCGGGACCTGGGGCGCGTTCAGCGATGCGCAGGCGCCGGGCGGGCCGCGCTGCTATGCGATTGCCATGGCCGCGCCCTCTACGCTCAAGCGCGATTACCGGCCCTATGCTACTATCGGCACCTGGCCGCGCCAGCAGGTGCACGGGCAGGTCCATTTCCGCCTCTCGCGCAAATTGCAGCCGGGGGCACCGATCACCCTGATCATGAGCGGGCAGCGCTACGCCCTGGTCGGCGGTGGCGGCGATGCCTGGGCCGCAGACAAGCGGATGGACGCGGCGATTGTCGCCGCCATGCGCTCAGCCGGGGAAATGACAGTCAGCGCGCGCGGTGCGGACGGGCGCGGTTTTACGAATACCTGGTCGCTCGACGGGGCAGCGACGGCGATGGATGCCGCCGCCGTCGGCTGCGCCCGTCTGCGCTAGGCGGCGTTAGAAACGCACGCCCACGCTGGCGACGACCTGGTGACGATCGGTATCGATCCGGAAGCGGCTTGAATCCGGCGTTTCGCCGTTAAAATCGAACTCGGCTTCCCCGTATTTCGAATAGCGATATTCGATCTTGGCAAAGGCGTTGGTACTGACCGCCATTTCCACCCCGGCGCCGACGCGCCAGCCATCGGTATCGATCCGCTGGTTGAGATTGACCGTCCCATCGGTGCCGGCCAGGTTATAGCGTGCGTTGGTGTAACCACCCTTCGCATAGATCAGCATGTTCTGGCCGACGATAAACCCTGCCCGGCCGCCGACATAAATGTCACGCCCGGTTTCAACCCGGCCCAGGTTGAAGGTGTTGGGGATCGTATCGGTATCGGATTTGGCGGTGCTATCCGTCATTTCCGCTTCAACACCGACCACGAAGTTCTCATCGGCCGCGAAGTCAAACCCGATCCCGCCACCATAGAGCAGGCCGTTGACTGACTGATCGAGATCGCGCGTCGTTTCGTCATCGACCGAACTGCCCGAGCGGCTCGTATCCCAACCGACGATAGCTTCGACTCGAGGGCCGGTGAAGGTGGCGCGGGCATCCTGGGCGATGGCCGGGGTGGCGGAAAGCATGGTGCCGGCAGCCAATGCTGCGAGGAACTTCTTCATTGATAAATCTCCAACCTGTGGTGCCCAAGTCTTGCAGGCGCGGGGAGAAGCGGCTTGCGGCGCAATAGTTTCGCGCTGCAGGACAGGTGGAGCCCGTGGCGCGGTAGCCGCCCATTTTACGCGCCTTTGCGCTTTCGGGCCGCGTTCCCTATATCGCGCGGCATGCAGATTCCCGGCCACATCGATCCCGTACCCGTCGCGCGCGACATCACTCCGCGTGAGGATGGTCGCATCGACCTGATCGGCTTGCCGCGCAGGCGGATTGCCGAACTGTTCGAGAGCGCGGGGCTGGATGCCAAGGCCGCCAAGCTGCGCGCCAAGCAGGTGTTTCACTGGCTCTACCATCGCGGCGTCACCGATTTCGAAGCGATGACCGATATCGCCAAGACAATGCGCCCATGGCTGGCCGAACGCTTCGTGATTGGCCGTCCGGAAATCGTGCTGAGCCAGCATTCCAGCGACGGCACCCGCAAATGGCTGCTCAAGACGGCGGACGACCATGAGTATGAGATGGTCTTCATCCCCGATGCCGATCGCGGCACGCTGTGCGTTTCGAGCCAGGTCGGCTGCACGCTCAACTGCCGGTTCTGCCATACCGGGACCATGCGGCTGGTCCGCAACCTGACGCCGGGCGAGATCGTCGGCCAAGTCATGTTGGCGCGCGATGCGCTGGGCGAATGGCCCAAGGCCGGCCAGGCCGACCTTTCCGCGCTGGGCGACGACCTGGTCGATGATGACGGCGGCTATTCGTCCGACGGACGCCTCCTCACCAACATCGTGATGATGGGCATGGGTGAGCCGCTCTATAACTTCGACAATGTCCGCGATGCGCTGAAGCTGGTGATGGACGGTGATGGCCTGGCCCTGTCCAAGCGCCGCATTACGCTGTCGACCAGCGGTGTCGTGCCGATGATGGCCAAGTGCGGTGAGGAGATCGGGGTGAACCTGGCCGTCTCGCTTCACGCCGTGACCAAGGAGATCCGCGACGAGATCGTGCCGATCAACCGCAAGTACGGCCTGGAGGAACTGCTCCAGGCCTGTGCCGACTATCCCGGTGCCAGCAATGCCCGCCGCATCACCTTTGAATACGTGATGCTGAAGGACAAGAATGACAGCGACGAGCACGCGCGCGAGCTGGTCCGCCTGATCAAGCAATACAAGCTGCCGGCCAAGGTCAACCTGATCCCGTTCAACCCCTGGCCGGGCGCGATTTATGAATGCTCCACGCCAGAGCGGATCCGGCGCTTTTCCGAGATCGTGTTCGAAGCCGGCATCAGCGCCCCGGTGCGCACCCCGCGCGGGCGCGATATCGATGCCGCCTGCGGCCAGCTCAAGACCACCGCCCAGAAGCTCAGCCGCGCCGAACTGGACCGGTTGGCCGAGGAAAAACAGGCCGCGCTGGGCTGATTTGCTCGGCTGGGCGCGCAAACGCCACGGTTTACCAACCGGTGAAATCCAGCGTTCAGGTTAAGGGATAGAAGCTGCCTCCACGAGTTTCGACAACAGGAGAACGCCGATGTTTCGCAAAACCCTGATCGCCGCCACGCTGGCGACGGCCGCCCTCCCCTCGGCCCAGGCTTTCGCCGATCCGCCGCGCTGGGCCCCGGCCCATGGCTATCGCGCCAAGAACGGCGATATCGCCTATCGCCGCACCGATAACGGCATCCGCTACTGGCAGGGTGACGATGGCCGCTATTACTGCCGCCGCGGCGATGGCACGGTTGGCCTGCTGGTCGGCGCAGCCGTCGGTGCCCTGCTCGGCCGGGCCATCGATACCCGCGGTGAGCGCGCCACCGGCACGATCCTGGGCGCCGCCGCCGGCGCGCTGATCGGTAACGAGCTGGCCAAGGGCCCGACGCGTTGCCGCTAAGTCGGCGCCTGGGCCGCTAAGCTGAACTAACCCTTTGCCGAGCGCGGCCGGGTGTGCATAGGGCAATCCCTATGTCCCCGGCCGTTCTCATTACTGGCGCTGGCAAGCGCATCGGCGCAGTGCTGGCGCGCAGCTTTGCCGATGCTGGCTGGCATGTGGTGATCCACGCGCACCATTCGCCCGACGCGGCCCATGCGCTGGCGGCCACGCTGCCATCGGCGGAAGTGGTTCAGTGCGACCTGCTCGATGGCGAAGCGGCATTGGCGATGGTGGCCGATGTGGCGGCGCGGCTGGATGACTGGCGGGTGCTGGTCAATTGCGCTGCCGTGTTCCGCTATGACGATGGCGCGGCCATTGACCCGGCGGTCTTTGCCGAGGCGATCACGGTCAACGCCGAAACCCCCACCCGCATGGCCCAGGCTTTCCTGGCCCAGGCCCGGGCGAAAGGGGGCAAGCGGGTGATCCAGTTGCTGGATCAGAAGCTGCTCAACCCCAATCCTGATTTCTTCAGCTACACGATGGCCAAGCAGGCCTTTGCCGCCGCCGTGACCATGCTGGCGATGGCACAGGAGGACCCGGAAGCCCGCGTATATGGCCTCGCCCCCGGCGCGATGATGCCCAGCTTCGACCAGCGTGAGGAAGAGCATGAGGCCAGCGGGCGGATGAACCTGCTCCAGCGCCTGACCGACCCGCAGGAACTGGCCGACGCCGCGCTGTTCCTGGCCGAAGGCTGGGCCGCCAGCGGCGAGACGCTCTACATCGATTCCGGACAGCACCTGCTCGCCCAGCCGCGCGACGTGCTGTGGCGACAAGACCATGCTGCTGGCAATCGTGCTGGCGGCCCGGCTGCGCGCGCCGGTTGCGATCCTGCTTGGGATCTTCGTCGCCACCATGGCCAACCACGCCCTGGCGGCGCTGGTCGGCAGCCAGGTGGCCGGGCTGATCGACGCGCCGTGGTTCCGGATTGCCATTGCCCTCGGCTTCATCGCCATGGCCGCCTGGACCCTCGTGCCCGACAAGCTCGACGAGGACGAGGACAGCGTTACCCACCGCGGCAGCGCCTTCCTGACCACGCTGGTCGCCTTCTTCCTGGTCGAAATGGGCGATAAGACCCAGGTGGCGACCATTGCCCTGGGCGCGCAGTACCACTCCGTGCTGGTCGTCGCCGCCGGGACCACGCTGGGCATGATGCTGGCCAATGGCCCGGCCGTGTTCCTGGGCGAAAAGCTGGTTGAAAAGGTCTCGCTCAAGCTCACCCGCACCATTGCCGCACTGCTGTTCCTGCTGCTCGGCCTGTGGCAGCTCGCCGAGGTCCTCGGCTGGCTGGGCTGATTGGGGCTTGCACTGGCTGGCAAGAGGCATAGTCTCTTGCCTTATGTGGCTGCTCGACAAGATGCTCCGCGCGCTGATCAAGCAAGGTCAGCTTCGTGTCGTCGATCATGACGGCAGCGAACACCGCTATGGCGATCTTTCCGCCGATCCCGTCACCATCCGCCTGACCGACAAGGGCGCAGCGCTGCACATCGCTCGCGATCCCCGGCTCGGCGCGGGTGAGGCCTATACCGACGGGCGGCTGGAGGTGGAGCCGCCACACGACATTCGCGACATGGTGCTGCTGGTCATGGCCAATGCCGCCGGGTCCGGCACCGGCCTCAAGCCCCCCAGCCCCACCAAGAAGCTGCTCGATCGGCTGGGCTCGCGACTCGACCAGATCAATTACCGCAGCCGCGCCAGCAAGAACGTGGTCCATCACTATGGCCTGACCCGCGAGTTCTATGAGCTGTTCCTCGATGAGGACCGGATGTACTCGATGGCCTATTTCACCGATCCGGCGAACACGCTGGAGCAGGCCCAGGTCGACAAGAAGGCGCTGATCGCCGCCAAGCTCAACCTGCCGCGCGATGCCCGCCATATGCGCGTGCTCGACATCGGCTGCGGCTGGGGCGGGTTCGGGCTGTTCCTCAATCGCCATTACGGCTGCGAAGTGCTGGGCGTCAGCCTGGCGCCGGACCAGGTCAAGTTCGCCAACGAACGGGCCGAGGCGGCGGGCGTGGCCGACAAGGTGAAGTTCGAGCTGATCGACTACCGCGATGTCACCGGCACCTTTGACCGGATCAGCTCGATCGGCATGATCGAACACCTCGGCAAGCCGCATTACGAGGAATACTACGGCAAGACCTTTGGCCTGCTGGCCGACGATGGCGTGATGCTGACTCACACGATCGGCAAGCCCGGCATGTCCGGCTCGACCGATGCCTGGGTGCGCAAGTACATCTTCCCCGGCCACTACCTACCCTGCGTCAGCGATCTGGCGATTGCGCATGAGCAGACCGGCTGGAAGATCGCCGACATCGAGGAGCTGCGCGTCCACTACGCCTGGACCCTGGCCGAATGGTACCGCCGCGCCGTGCTCCACCGCGAGCAGATCGTCGCGATGTTCGACGAGCGCTTCTTCCGGATGTGGCAGTTCTACCTGGTTGGCGCCGAACAGGGCTTCCGCAACGGCACTATGGTCAACTTCCACGTCCAGGCGACCAAACGCGAAGGCGTCCTGCCGGTGACGCGGGATTACATCACGGCCGAGATGGCGCGGTTGTCCGCAGCGGAGGGCGTGCCGACCTGGCATCTGGAGCGGGCGGCGGCGGAGTAGCGGCTGGCACTTCGCACCCCTCACCTGTTTTCGTCACCCCGGACTCCCCGGCGGTCAACTTGGCTAGAGCGGACGAGTTTCGATCATATCGGGATTGG
This sequence comes from Novosphingobium sp., assembly GCA_021299075.1. Taxonomy (GTDB): domain Bacteria; phylum Pseudomonadota; class Alphaproteobacteria; order Sphingomonadales; family Sphingomonadaceae; genus Novosphingobium. Next base: position 7,301 of record JAJTFU010000139.1, read on the forward strand.
CTTATAGCGAGACACTTATGGACATTGGAGAAGGCGCACCAGGGGTTCGAACCCTGCCTCTCCTTGCCATTCCAACCCTCTTTCTGGGCCAAAACTAAGACAAATTTTGGGTTGCTTAGAAAGGGGGCAGATCACGGTTTGGCGCGGGGCAGGCCGGGTCGCTTGCCTGCCCCGCGCCGGGCCCGGGTCAGTTAAGCCACTGCCCCGTACCCGGTCCGTTGCCATTGACCCCGTGGAAGGTCACGGTGCCGCGACGCCCGGCGTAGTTGCCCGTCTTGCCGACCAGCCCGCCGACGCAGGAGATCTCGTTGCTATCGGGTTTGACGAAGTTGCAGCCCCAGACCGACGAGGCATCGCCGTTGGGCCCGGTCGAATCGCAAATGGTGCTGAACTGGAACACCGAGTCGCGTGGCGGCTGGGTCATGCCGATGCAGGTGTAGGTTTCGGTCACCTTCTTGCCGTCAGCCGTGGTGACCACTTGGGTGCCGGTGGTCATCGCCCCGGCGAAAGCACCGCCGCCGGGTGCCTGGCCGCCGGTATTGACCGCTTTGGTCTGGGTCGCCTGGAATATGAAGGTCTGCGCCTGGGCGGCGGTCGCGCTAAGGCTGAGGGCGGCGGCTAAGGCGGTGAACTTAGTCAAGCTGTGCATGGTCATTCCCCTCGATGGTACGGAACCGTTGTTCCACGCGCCTGTTCGAACGGATCGGTGGGGCAAGTCCTGTGGCCGGCGTGAGGAAACCAAAAAAAAGGCGTGAAACACCCATTATTTCAACAACTTCATGATGTGGGAAGAAGCGAACTCAGTGTCAACTGTGTCAACTTCAGCGTAACGCTGCCACAAGGCCGCTCATTCCGGATAGGCCTCGTTCATGCACTGCCAGCTCAGCGCCACCAGCTCTTCCAGCACGGCCAGGTCCACATCGGCCAGCTTGTTGATGTAGAGGCAGGACTTGCCGGTCTTGTGCTTGCCCAGCCGCGCGAAGAGGTCATCGGCCTTGGCTTGATGATTGCAGTAATTGCCCATCAGGTAGACCGTCAGCGCCGCCTTGCGCGGGCTGAACCCGCCGCGACACATCGTCCCTTCGCGGCCGCTGTCGTATTTGTAGCTGTAGCTGCCGTAACCGATGATCGAGGGGCCCCACATCGCCGGTTCGAGACCCGTCACGCGGCGGTGCAATGCGTCGATTACCGCGGCTTCCTCGCGCCGCCGCTCATCCGGCACGGCGGCGATGTAATCCGCCACGCTCACTTCCGTCGCCTTGGTCTTGAGTTCTGCCTTGGCCATGGTCATTCCTCTCCAAAGCGGGCGTGCAGACTGGGCAGGATTGCGGCCAGGTGATGCATTTCCTCAAAACAGTGGCGCAGCAGGGCCAGCCCAAGACTGTCACCCAGCAATCGGCGCCGGGCCGCCGGACGATTGACTGCCAGCGTCAGCAATGGCCCAACCAGCGGGATCCGGCTGCGCAGACTGCCCAGGTGGAAACGGCTGTGCATCACGCAACCATCCGCCGTGTCCTCGATCAGGTGAACCAGCTGGCCGTTGTCGATCCGCTCCTGCCGCAGCGAAACATTGGCGCAGATGGCCGTACCCAGCGCATCGACGCGGACGGGATCGATGCCAAACGCCTCTGGTGCCACAAAAGCAATCGCAAGCCGGGTCAGCTCGCTGCCAATATACTCGTCCACGGCGCTGACATTGCCGACATAGCGCGGACGCCCCACCGGCAAGTGCCGCATGTCCCGGGCCAGTTGCGAGCGCAGGTGGGCCGTGGGATGCCATAGCCGGTAACGGGCGCTGGAAAGGCTGTGCCAGCCGAACCACCAGTCCCACATGGCAGCCTTCACGCCCGGCATCGGAATGGTGCAGGCCACGGTCAGCGTGCCATCGGGGTGGCGCCAGACGCCATCGGCCACCGCGTCTCCGCCGGGCTCGACCATCCGCGCATAGGGCACAAACGGGCCGCTGGCCTGCTGCACGCCCTTCGCTTCGGCGCCAGCGAGCGCAGCGGGCGGATCGCGCAGCGGGCGTTGCCACTGCGAGAGGTCATGAGGTTCAGCGATCTGGATCCAGGGGGCCATGGCGCGAGGCTATCGCGGCTTGGACAAATGGCAAACGCAATCATTGCGCCCCCGCCCCCCGCCTGCTAGCCGCGCCCCGCAGTTTCCAGCGGGAGTCGGTCAATGTCGGACATCAAGCGTGTGGTCCTCGCCTATTCGGGCGGCCTCGATACCTCGGTGATCCTGAAGTGGCTGCAGGTGACCTACAATTGCGAGGTCGTGACCTTCACCGCCGACCTGGGCCAGGGCGAAGAGCTGGAGCCAGCCCGCGCCAAGGCCAAGCTGATGGGCGTGCCGGATGAGCACATCTACATCGACGACCTGCGCGAAGAGTTCGTGCGGGATTTCGTCTTCCCGATGATGCGCGCCAATGCCCGCTATGAAGGCGATTACCTGCTCGGCACCTCGATCGCGCGGCCCTTGATCTCCAAGCGGCTGGTCGAGATCGCGCATGAAACCGGCGCCGATGCCGTGGCC
>JAJTFU010000140.1 GCA_021299075.1 Novosphingobium sp.
CGCCACCGAAGTCCGGCTGCGGATCGCGTCAAGCGGCCATGCGGGGCAGAATCCCCAGGCAGAAGGGGCGTTGTCTGCGGCAATGGGCAAGAGCGAATGGCGCGTTTCGGCGTTTGATGTCGGCAGCGGCGATGGACAGGCCTGGCTGGAGGGCGGGGCGCTGCTCGGGATCACCAAAGGCTCGGAATACAAGCTCTATGAGTCCACCTCGGCGGCGCGCGACGGGCAGGCTCCGCTCGCTGAGGCAGTCGTGGCCGAAGTGCAACCGACCCGGGCCATGCTGGACTTTGGCGGCAAGCCGGTGCCGCGCCTGTCGGCCAAGGCAGTCGCGGTCGAGACCCGCCGGGCCTGGGGTGAGCAGACCCTGCTGATCCGGAATGATGCCCCCGCGGCCGACCGCGAGGCCGTGGCCAAGGTGCTGGCGAAGATCGAGTTCGTGCGCGTTGCCGAGCCGGCCGGACTCGCGCTGGTTGCTGCGGGTGGGCAGTACAAGCTGGTTGGCACCGATGGCGTGGCGATCCTGTCGCTCGGCCCGCCCGCCGCGCCTGACTTTGCAGAGCGCCTGACCAATGCGCTGCAGAAGATCGCCCGGGTGCAAATGCTGCTGGCGCTGCGGACCAGTCCGGACACGGCCGGGACAGCCTTTTGCGTCGGCAATGATCTGCAGGCCAATGCCTATGGCTGCATGCCCAGTGACAGTTCGAGCGGCCCCCGGCTGGCGGTGAACAAACAGGCAAAGCTGATCGTGATCAACACGGCCAACAAGCCGCGCCACGTCTATGTCTATGCGATTGATGAGAATTATGCCGTCAACCTGGCCTTGCCCGACGGCGGCGGCAAGGATCCGGCGCTCGAACCGAACCGGCCGCTGACCGGTTACGGCGCGACCGATACCAAAGGCCGGCTGACCTTCCTGACGATCGCAAGTGACGTACCGATCAAGGCCAGCGTACTGGAACAGAGCGGGGTAGCGGCGCGTGATCCGGCGGCCTGCAACGCTTCAAAGCTGGCACAGGTGCTGTGCGCCGCCCAGCGCGGCACGCGCAGCGCCGCAACCCCCAGCAACGGGGAATGGACCGCAATAGTGACCACAGCGACAGTCAAATAAGGGGGAGCTTGCCATGAAGATCTTAGTGGTTGCCGTTGCGGCGCTGACGGCCTCGCCGCTGGCCGCGCAGGAAGCGCCGGTTCAACCGCCTGAGCAGGTTGCAGTCGAACCCGAGCCGACCCCTCCGAGCCCGGACGAGGCAGCACCTGACCTGCCAGAGGAAGACGGCGATGGCCGGATCGTCGGCGGTGACACAGCTGCGCGCAAGGACGGGCTCTGGCAGGCGGAGATCTTTACCATCGGCGAAGGGCTCTACACTGATGCGGAAGTTAAGGAAGATTCTGCCAAGCTCAACACCGACCTGACCAAGAAGGGGCTCAGCCACAAGCCGAAATGGGAGCAGAGCCACCGCTGCGGCGGCGCCTTGATCCCCGGCAATTGGGTCGTGACGGCGGCGCATTGTGTGGTCCTGCCCTGTCCCGAAAAGCCTTGCCTGGCGCCGGATCAATTCCTGCAGCGGCGCGGGGTTCGATTGGGGACGCTCAACATCGATGGTCGCGGGCAGACCTATCGGATCGAGCGGGCGGTGATCGATGGTCGCTACAGCAAGGCCAAGAAAGTCTACGACATGGCGCTGCTCAAGATCGTGCCGGATGGCAAGCCGGCGCGGCTGGACTTCATGCCCGTTCCGATCCGGATACTTGGCAGCAAGCCGGGCGATCTGCCGCTGATGCGCAATCCCAACCTAGCCGCAACCGGCTGGGGATTGACCGGCGCGCGCGCCGATGGGCCAAAGCGCCCCCAGGTTGATCGCGAGGGCAAGCCGATCAACCGGGCCTCACCGGTGCTGAAGATCGTCAGCCTCAAGCTGCTGCCGCAGGAGGGACGTTGCCAGCAGGAATATCCCGCGGCGATGATCCCGCAAGTCATCTGTGCCGGTTCGAAGCCTGGTGAAGATACCTGCCAGGGCGATAGCGGCGGACCCTTGACCCGGGCCGAGGGAACCGAGCGTGTGCTGGTGGGATTGGTATCCGGCGGCAAGGGTTGCGCCATTGCCGGAATGCCAGGGCTATACGTGAACGTTACGGAGTACCGGCGCTGGATCGAGGAGGCCAAGGCCGCCTCGAAGGCGGGCCGGGTTGTTGACTATCCAAAGCAACCCGGCACCGCCAGTCGATAGCGGGTCGACTTACTTCTTGTCGTCGCCGCCGGTCTTGTCATCACCGCCGGTGTCCTTTGGATCCCCGCCACCCTCGGTGGCAGCGGCCGTGTCGGCCGGGGCTGCGGCCGCGTCGGCAGCAGTAGCTTCGGTGGCTGCAGCTTCAGTTGCGGCAGGCTCAGCCGCCGGTTCTTCGGCCGGCTTGGAATTGCAGGCACCCAGAGCCAGAGTCATCGTGGCGATCGAAGCAAGCAGAAGTGTCTTACGCATATTCAGGACCCCCTTTTTTGGTTGGTAGCGCAGGCTAAACCAATCCGGCCTGTCTTAGCAAACCTGAAAATTCCGGCCGTTCCCGCAAGGGATCGATCAGCGGATCGGTCTGGATCAGCATGAGGCCGGGATCGCCGGTCGCCGCTGCCCGCAGCAAGGTTGCCATCGCCCGGTCGCGGTCGTCCGACTGCGCCAGGATCTGCGCCTGCTCGTAAAGTGCGCTATCGCCAAATTCGGTTTCGACAGCCCGCAAGGCTGCCTCCATCCCGGTCTTGTCACCCTTGCGTCCGGCAAGCACTGCCTGTCCGGTCAGGCGCCGCAGGCTGCTTTTTTCGGCGGCAAACGACTTGGCCGCATCATCGAGCTGGCCCTGCAGCACCTGGCTCATCCCGATCGCGGCATTGGCACCCGACAGTTCCGGATTGAGCGTCAGGGCGCGGCGCGTGGCAGCGATCGCCGCCGGATAGTCGCGTGCGACATATTCGACCGTCCCCATTGTCCGCAAGGCCAGGGGATTGAGCGGATCAAGCTTGCTTGCCCGCTGGATTGCCGTGCGTGCTTCAGCGAAGTCACCCGTGCGGGCGCAGAAGATCGCGTAGCGCGTCAGGACATCGGATTCGTTCTGGCCCAGTTTGGCCGATTGCTTGAACGGTGCGCGCGCCTCGCGGGCATTGCGCCGGCCGAAGAAGGTAGCAAAGCCGAGCGCGGAATAGGCATCCGCCAGTTCGCGATCGAGTTCGATCGCACGGTTGGCGGCGGTGATTGCTTGTTCGAAGGCGCCGGCCCGTTCCTGGCCCTTGAGGTTCTGGTTGGCGATCGCGGCAATCGTGCGGGATCGGGCCGACCAGGCTGCGGCATAGCTGGGATCGAGTTCGATCGCTTCTTCGAACTTTGCCAGTGCATCGCGCGAACTCTGCTCGCCGGTCGATAGCTGATAAAGCGCCTTGCCCTTGAGATAGGCATCATAGGCGGCAAGATTGGTGGTACCGCGATGCGGCTCGGGACCACCATTAAGCTCGGCTGAAAGCGCGGCCGCAACGGCGGCTGCAATCTCATCCTGAACGGCGAAGAGGTCGGCGGCTGGGCGATTGAACTGTTCGGCCCATCTGCTGAAACCTGTGGTGCCATCGGTCAGCTCAACTGCCACCCGGATCGTGTCGCCCGCCTTGCGGATGTTGCCATCGAGCAGATAAGTCACGCCGAGCTTGCTCGTCATCGTCTTCGCATCGACCCGGCGATCACGGAAGCTTTCCGACGAAATCTGCGCCGCCACCTTGAGCATCGGATTGCGGGCCAGGGTAGTGCGGATTTCCGCTGCCACTCCATCGGAGAAGTATTCCTGCTGCGGATCGCCACTCAGGTTGGCGAAGGGCAGGACGGCGACGCTGCTTTCCTGCTGCGCGCCACCCAGCCAGCCACGCCACCACGCCGTCCCGACCCCGGCAGCGGCCAGGGTGCCCAGACCGGCCAGCGCAAGACGGCGATCGACGCCGCGCGATTTGGCTGGTTCGCGCTGGGGAAGCGCCTGACCGGGACCATGCAGCGCGGCAAGCGCCGCGATCAGGCTCACCATCCCTGGACTGTCCTGGCGCAGTTTGGCCCCGCTGCCCAGATCGATCGTCTGGAATTGGCCAAAGCCCAATGGCGGTTTCGTGCCGTCGATCGAGACGGGCACCAGCACGCCGCGATCGCGCCCGCGCGTTGCTTCGTCATGCACCCAGTGTGAATTGATCGAAATGCCGGACCACAGCACGACGACTGCCCGGGCGCCCTCCAGCGCTTCCTGAGTGGTTATGGAATAGCGCTCCCCGCCGCCGAGCAGGCCATCCCACCACACCTTGAAACCGGCGTCCTCGATCGCCTTGATCAGCGGCAGCGCCCGTTTCCGGTCATCGCGCGAATAGCTGAGGAATACAGTTCCCTGCGCGGCCTCGGTTTCAGTGCTTGCAGCGTCACTGGCCATCTTGTGTTCCGGTTCTTCCGTAGGCCCCACCCCAAGTGCGTTCTATGGCGATCACCCTATTACAACAAGCATCTCTTCCGCTGATGCCCAATGTCGGACTATGGCCGGATAGAAGGCGGCAGCGAGTGGGATAGCGATGCGTGGTTTCAGTCTGACTCAGGCAATCCGGCGCGCCGTGGCGATCCGGCCCGAAACCGTCGCCGTGATCGATGGCGACCAGGCATTTTCCTGGCGCGTGTTTGCGGACCGGGTCGCGCGGCTGGCGGCGGCCTTCAAGGACCTGGGAGTTGGGCCGGGTGACCGGATCGTGCTGGTGGCACTCAACAGCCACCGGACGCTCGAGGCTTTCTACGGCGCCATGCAGGCGGGCGGGGTAATCGTTCCGCTCAACCATCGGCTCGGCCTGGGCGAGATCGCAGCGCAGGCCGATGATTGTGCGCCGACGGTTGTCATCCTTGGCCCCGAATTTGCCAGCCTTGCCGATGTGCTGGGCAAGGATCCATCGGGTAACGCGCGGGTGCTGATCCACTGCGCCAGTGGTCCGGCACCGGCTGGCTTCCATGCCTATGAGGACCTGCTTGCTGAGCACGAACCGGCGGACGATGCGGGCCGGAGCGGGGATGACCTGGCCTGCCTGCTCTACACCAGCGGCACAACCAGCGCGGCCAAGGGCGTGATGCTGAGCCATGCCAACTTCTGCGCCAATACGGCCAATGTCGTGCCGGAACTGGCGATGGACGAGACCACCGTTCACCTCCACCATGGCCCGCTGTTCCATGTCGCCTCGGCGGCGCGGCTGTTCTCGACAACGCATGTCGCGGGCACTCACGTGATCCTGCCGACCGGGGTAACCCACGCGACCTTTGTGCCGACCATGTTCCGCATGATGCTTGACGAGCCAAGCTTGCGCACCACCGACCTGTCGAGCCTGCGCTATGTCTCCTATGGCTCGGCGGCCATGCCCGAACCGCTGCTGCGGGAATTCATGGCCGCGCTGCCGGGGACCCGGCTGCTGCAATCCTATGGCATGACCGAGCTTTCGCCCGTGGTGACGATCCTGGGCTGGCGGGATCATTTGCCAGATGCGGCGGACAGCGGCCGGCTCCGTTCAGCCGGGCGGCCGGCCATGCTGGCCGAAGTCGCGGTGGTCGATCCCGCCGACCGGCCGCTGCCGACCGGTAGCCATGGGGAAATCGTTGCCAGCGGGCCGATGGTTATGCAGGGCTACTGGAACCGGCCGGACCTGACCGCCGAGGCGCTGCGCGGCGGCTGGATGCACACTGGCGACATCGGCTACTTCGACGAGGCCGGCTATCTCTATGTGGTTGACCGGCTGAAGGACATGATCATCACCGGGGGTGAGAACGTCTGGTCGCAAGAGGTTGAAAACGCGCTCGCTTCGCACCCGGCGGTGGCGCAATGCGCGGTGATCGGCAAGCCTGATCCGCATTGGGGCGAGGCGGTCCATGCCGTGGTTAACCTGCGCGAAGGCATGGCCGCCAGCGAGAGCGAACTCATCGCCCACTGCCGCAGCCTGATCGCGCATTACAAGTGTCCGCGCAGCGTCGATATCCGCGATCGCCCCATGCCGCTCAGCGGTGCAAACAAGATCCTGAAATCCGAACTCCGCGCCGAACTGGAGGGCAGGGGCTCATAGCCGATGGGTCATGAAGGGCAGCTGGTTTATGGCGTCAGCAAGCGCTGCCGCCATGGCGATGGTCGCCACTGGACCAGGAATGGTATCGGTTGCGAGGATCGGTCCAATGCTGTGGGCCAGGGCAGCCAGGTCCGCCTCGCTGGCAAGGCAATGGGTGGCCACCGCCCCGGTAACTGTTGCGCCGGCCTGGCGCAGTGCGGCTGTGCATTGCAGCAGCGTGCCGCCGCTGGAGATCATGTCATCGACCAGCAGCACCGGCTTTCCCCGCACGCGCGCCGCATCCAGAAAGCCGATCTCGACCTTGCGGTCCGCGATCCGACGCTTCTCGCCAACAATCCAGTCGAGCCCCATCGGAATGGCCAATGCCTGCAGCCAGCCGCTTGACTCCGCATCGGGGCCGACCAGGATTGTGTCCGGTGCAAGCCTGTCGGCCATTGCCATAGCGATCGTTGGCGCGGCGGACACATTTGCGCATGCGATGCCCGGAACGACCAGTTCCAGGCTGGGCGTGCGATGGAGATGCGGATCGACGGTCACCAGTGCGTCAAAGGTCGATGCCAGCAAGCGGCCTACCACCCCTTGCGAAACCGCCTCGCCGGGCGAGAAGGCCCGGTCCTGGCGCATATAGCCCAGGTAAGGGGCGACCAGCACCACCTGCCGGGCTCCGCCATCTCGTAGTGCCGAGGCAGCTAGCAGCAGGTGGACTAGCTTCGCGTCAGGATTGTCGAGCGGGCAATAGATCAGTGCGATGGCGCCGCTTTCGGCCACCCGCACCAGGCTTTCCCCATCGGGGAAATGGCGAAGCGCAATCGGCCGGCAGGGCAGGGCAAGGGCTGCCGCGAGCCGCTCCGCCGGTGCTGCATAGCCCGGATAGCAGTGCACCGCCGCGTTCATGCGGCGACCTCGTAGCCGGTGCTTTCCTCTGCCAGCTCGCGCGCGAAGCCAAGCCCGGTGTCGGAGGTCGCGTGGATCCGGTATAGTGGTTGGCCGGCTGCCACCCGATCGCCAACCTTGCACAGCAGATCGATCCCTGCACCCTTTTCCATCGGTGCGCCGGCAAGTCGGGCGATCCGCGCGATCTGGTGGCAGTCGATCGCGGTCACTGCGCCGGCGCGCGGTGCTGCGACCAGGTGGTGAAGCTGCCCGACCTGGTAATCGATCGCCTGCTTGCCCTGTGCCTGGATCAGCCGCTCCATCGCGGCCAGCGCCTCACCCGAATCCAGCAGTTCCGCCGCACGCTTCTGTCCCTCGCCGCCCTTTAGTTCGGGTGAAAAATCGAGCACCCGGCCAGCCAGGAAGATTGACCGCTCGCGCAGGTCAGCAGGGGCGTTCGGATCGCCGCGCAGCACCTGCATAACATCTCTCGCTTCCAGCACCGGCCCGATCCCCCGACCGATCGGCTGCGAGCCATTCGTCAGGACGATATCGACCGTGATGCCCAGATGGGTGGCGACATACTCGAACAGCTTGCGCAGCCGCACTGCTTCCTGTTGGCTGCGGACCTTGGCTGTCGGTCCGACCGGGATGTCGATGACGAGGTGGGTCGAGCCGGCCGCCAGCTTCTTCGAGAGGATCGAGGCGACCATTTGCTCAAAGGTATCAATCCGGAGCGGACGCTCGACTGAGATAAGGATGTCATCGGCAGGAGACAGGTTGACCCGCCCGCCCCAGGCTAGGACCGCGTTTTCCTTGGCAACGATCGCCTGCATGCGCTCGGCTGAGATATCGACATTGGCCAGCACTTCCATCGTGTCGGAAGTGCCGGAGGGCGAGGTGATGGCCCGTGACGAGGTTTTGGGAATGATCAGACCGTGCGCTGCAACGATCGGCACAACGATCATCGAGGTGCGGTTGCCGGGAATACCGCCGATGCAGTGCTTGTCGACAATCAACGGAGATGTCCAGCTGAGCCGTTCCCCGACATTGGCCATGGCCCGCGTCAGCCCCAGGGTTTCGGCCGTGGTCATGAAGGCGGCGCAAGCGACCAGAAAGGCGCCGATTTCCATCGGTGAATAGCGGTGCTTCGTGATGTCTGCGATGATGTCTGCCAGTTCAGCCTCGGTCAGGGTGTCGCCGCCGATCTTGCGGCGGACGGCATCAAGGCTTGCCGGTGGCCTGGCCTGGGCAATTGTCACTTCGGCCCCTTCGGGCAGACCCAGCCGCCGGAACGCCTGCTCGCCCAGGCCGATCTGTCCCTGGCTGAGCAGATGATCGTCATCCATGATCGCCAGCGTGGCGAGGATGCTGCGACCCTGGCCGCAGACCTCGATCTTGCGCAGCGCCTGGAACTGCTCGGCCCGATAGTCACCGCCGGTTCGCGGCAGGAAGGCCGTGTTCTCGGGCGAGGTGTCGATCGCGACGGCGCGAATCTTGAGCATGGTGGTCCGGTCCCCTTTTCGGGCTCTGGGTAGCCTAGTAACTAGCCCGGCGGATTGTCCTTGCGCAAACTTCGCTTCGGACGGACCTGCGCGTTCAGGCCAGCAGCCATTTTCGCCAGAGCGGCTTGATTCCTTGCAGGATGATCAGCGCAGCAAGGCCTGCCAGCGCTATGGCCAGCAGCTCGGAACCGGCCACACGGCCGAACCCGAACAGGTTCGCTATGCCGGGTACGAGCTGGGTTGCGGCCAGCATTGTCGTTACTGCAGCAAGGATCGCAATGAGTACCCGGTTGGGTTGCAGGGCGCCGGTTGCCGCCGCTCCTCCGAACCGGCGGTTTACGGCGATCAACCCGACTATTCCGAGCACCAGGGCGATAAAGGCGGCGGCGCGAAGCTGCTCGGCCGGCAGGCCAGCCTGCCAGAACCACAGAGTCAGCCCGCTGGCCATGACGAGGACCAGCAGGCCCTGGACCAGCGACCACAGCACCAGCCCGCGCGAGAACAGGGCTGATTGCGATTCACGCGGCGGGCGCTTCATGGTGTCGCGTTCTTCGGCTTCGGCCTCGAAAACCACCGAGCAAACCGGATCGACGATCATCTCCAGGAAGGCGATGTGCACTGGTCCCAGCAGCAGCGGCATCCCGGTCAGCAGCGGCAGCAGTGCCAGCCCGGCAATCGGGATGTGGACGGCGACAATGAAGCCCATCGCCTTGCGCAGATTGTCATAGATCCGCCGCCCCATCCTGATCGCCGCTACGATCGATCCGAAATCGTCATCAAGCAGGACCAGCGAGGATGCCTCGCGCGCGACATCGGTACCACGGCCTCCCATCGCAATCCCGATATGCGCCGCCTTGAGTGAAGGCGCATCGTTCACCCCGTCTCCGGTCATGGCGACAACTTCGCCCGCGGTCTTGAGCGCTTCGACCAGCCGCAGCTTCTGCTCTGGCATGATCCTCGCGAACACGTTCACGGCCGCAATGTGTTCAGCCAGGGCCGGGTCGTCCAACCGAGTCAGGTCTTCACCGGTCAGCACCTGCGCGCCGTCGATCCCGGCCTGTTCGGCGATGGCGCGAGCGGTTGCGGGATAGTCTCCGGTGATCATCACGATGCGTATTCCGGCTTCGCGGCACTGGCGTACAGCCTCTACCACCGAGGGCCGCAAGGGGTCGGCCAAGCCGACCAGTCCCCGGAAGGCAAAGGCGAAGCCACGCGCGCTGGCGGGCAGGTCGCCACCTGGCCACCGCGCCTCGGCAATACCCAGCACGCGCAGGCCGCGGTTGGCCATTTCATCGACAGCCCGGTGCATCGCCTGGCGCTCGGGCTCGGCCAGTCCGCACAGGTCGGCAATCGCCTCGGGCGCACCCTTGGTGGCGACGACCCGGGAATCGCCGTCCAGCCCGCTGGTCCAGACGTGAGATCGCGCCAGCAGACCGGGGGCTAGCGGATAGTGCCGCTCGATCGTCCAGCCACCATTCGTCGGGCCGCGCTGCGCTCCGCTCGAATCCTCTCGCAGTGCGTGGAAGGCGAGCTCCATTGGATCGACAGCCTGCTGCGCACTGGCAAGGACGCCCAATTCAACCAGCAGGCTGAAATCGTCCTCCAGCGACTGGGCCGTGCCCGCATCGATTGCGCGGGCGCTGCCATCAGGCAGCCGAAGTTCGGCAATCTGCATTCGGTTCTGGGTCAGCGTTCCGGTCTTGTCGGTGCAGAGCATCGTGGCCGAACCAAGCGTCTCGATCGCCGCGGCGCGGCGGGTC
>JAJTFU010000141.1 GCA_021299075.1 Novosphingobium sp.
GAGGCACGTCTGGCAAGCAAGGATGGCCGGGGCGCGATGGCAGCGCTCCAGGCCATCGCGGACAGTCCGCAGGCCCGGCCGGAGGAGCTTGCCGTCATGGCCCGTGCCGCCAAGGCGGCGGGGGATCCACGCGCTGCCGAATATGAAAAGCGGTCGAAGAGCCCGTCACCGCAAATGGTCGGCGGCGATCTGGCCGAGGCCGATACCGCCATCCAGCGCGGCGATTGGGCCAAGGCGGCGATTGCCTATGACCGCATCCTGGCTGCAACCAAGGGCGGCAACGCCCTGGTGCTGAACAACATGGCCTATGCCCAGTCGATGCTGGGCAACCACGACAAGGCTCGCGATTTCGCCGACCAGGCGCTCAAGCTTGCGCCTGACAATGCCTCGGTCCTCGATACGGCGGGCTGGGTGCGGTTCCGGGCCGGGCAGGACCTTGAAAATGCGAAACGCCTGCTCCGCCGTGCGGCAGAACAGGCGCCTCAGAACAAGACCATCCAGCTGCACCTGGCCGAAGCCACGCGCAACGGCGGTTAAGGCTTAGGCCAGCGCGAGACGCTGTTGGCTGCGGTGGCGGCGGGCAAACGCCATACCGGCGAGGGCCACGCCCAGCAGACCGACCATGCCCGGCTCAGGAACCGGCGTGCCGCCCGTGCTGGTGCTGCCACCGGTGCTGGTCAGGGTACCCGTGCCGCTGCCCGAGGTGATGTTGCCAGCGCCGGTAATCGACTGATAGCGAACGAAGAAGTCGCTCAGCGTCAGCGAGGTCAGCGGCTGCGCGAAGTTGAGGGTGAAGCTGCCGGTACCAGTCTGGCCATCGAACAACCCGCTGCTGCCGCCGCCAGCACAGCTATTTGTCGAAGCGTCCTTGAAGCAGACATCAACGCCGCCGATCCCGTTGGGGTAGTTGCCGCCCAAGGTGGTATAGCTGAACGCGCCGGTTGAGCTGGCGCTCGAGATATTCGGGTCGGTGTTGAAGGCAAAGCCCGAGACGCGCGAATTGACCGGATCGCTCGTCGTGTTGGTCAGGCTGTAATTGAAAGTGTAGCTGTTCGCCGTAACGCCAGTCAGGGTGAATGCAGCAGTCGAAGTCAGACCGCTGACCGTGGTCCCGCCCGAGTACCCGTTGAATGAGAAGTTGTAGGTCTGGCCAATATTGCCGGACCCCAGAGTGATCGCATCGGCCATGGCCGGGGCGCTGGCAAAGGCCAGGCTGGCGATGGCTGCCAACGATGAAATCTGACGGGCAATACGCATGGAAACCCCCTGCAAACGAATGGTTGACGGTTAGTCTAGCAATCGCCGTGCCAAATCAGCAAAGCAGGAGGCGTCAGTAGTTAACGGAGTATTCGAAGTGTTGGGTTTGTAAGCGAAACCGACAGATTCGGGCTAATCGTGCACCGCTTTTATCCACGGGCCAAAGGGCGAATTACCCAGCCAGTTAACCTGCGTTTCCGCCGCGACGCGGTTGATCGCTTCCTGCGGCTTCGCCCCCGGATGGACTGCGCGGCGTAAGGGCCGGCGGCCTGCGGGAAGGGCCGCAATTTCCGCAATGGCGCGCGGCACGTCGAGCACATCGGCATTGCGTCCGCCGCCGGTCTCGGTCCCCATGCGCGCAACCAGATCGGCGTAGCCTTTGGCCCGTTCTGGATCGATCCGGGCCTTCAGTTCCTGGTTGTAGCGGTTCCGGTTTGACCAGACCTTGGTCGGATAGCCGCCAGGCTGGATGATGCAGACCTCAACCCCGTGCGGGGCCAGTTCATAGGCAAGCTGCTCACTCAGCGCCTCGAGCGCGAACTTGGTCGCCGAGTAAGGTCCGCCAGAGGGGACGATGACCCGGCCGAGCTGTGAAGAGATGTTGACGATCAGGCCCGACTTTCGCGCCCGCATCGCCGGCAGAGTCGCCCGCTGGACACGTTGAACGCCCAGCACATTGGTATCGAAGGCCAGCTGCATGGCAGCCATATCCTGCACCTCGATCGGACCAGACTGCCCGATTCCGGCATTGTTGATCACTACATCGAGTGCCCCGCCGGCCAGCCGTTCAGCCTCGCGCACGGTCTTGAGCACCTGGTCGTCCTTGGTGACATCGAGTGGCAGGATCGTGATGTCCAGCTGCTCGGCCTTGGCCGTCGCGGCGAGCTCGGCAGCTTCGGGGCGCGGCAAATTGCGCATCGTTGCGAACACCTTGGCTCCGAGCCGGGCATAGAGCAGCGCGCCAGCATGGCCGAAGCCGGAAGAGCCGCCTGTCACCAGAAACGACTTGCCTTTAAGGGAGGCGGGAGCCTCGCTTGCGCCAGCTTTGCTGGTAGCGATTGCTGCGGCGGAGGCTGCCGAAGCTGCGATCAGGTCACGGCGGGTCAGCTTGGTCATGGTCTGCTCCTCTAGCCCATCCATCACCTAGGTACCGCAGCCGCGGCTCACTTCAAGCCTAGGATAAAGTCCCTTGCCAGGCTGCCGTCGCAGCGGGCGAGGTGAAGCGGTGCACGGTCCCGCCGAATTCGCCTAGCGCCGCGGCATTGCGATGTTGCCATGCGCTGCGGAAGTTGAGCACGTAGAGCAGGAACTCTAGGTTGAGGTTCTCCGGGCAATCCTCGGTCATGTCGGGCCGCGCTGTGCCGCGGTACATCCACCAGCGCTTGAAAACCCGGCCCAGGCAAAGCCAGGTCGGATAGTCGAGCCAGACGACCGTATCGGCGCGGGCAATCCGCATCGGCAGGCTCGAGCCATAATTGCCATCGATGATCCAGCGCTCGCCCGCCAGCACCTCGGCCAGTTCGGCGCGGGCTTCGTCCCGGTCGCGCTCGACCCAGCCCGGCAGCCAGAACAGCTTGTCGAGGTGGAACAGCGGCAGTCCGGTACGCGCGGCCAGCTCATGCGACAGGGTGGTCTTGCCCGCGCCCGGCGAGCCGATGACCAGAATCCGCTGCATGGCGCTCAATCCTGCAACCGCAGGGCCAGATCACTCATGAAACGGGTGTCCTCGCTCTTGGCCAACCATTCAGCCTCGGCTGCAATTGCGCCGAGCATGGCCGCCAGATTATCCTGTTCGGACTTGGCATAGTTACCGAGGACATGACTCGTTACCCGATCCTTGTGTCCCGGATGCCCTATCCCGATCCGGACGCGACGAAAATCCGGTCCGAGGTACTGGTCGATCGAGCGCAAGCCGTTGTGGCCGGCAAGGCCGCCGCCCTGTCGGACCTTGACCTTGAACGGGGTCAGGTCGAGCTCGTCATGGAACACGGTCAGGGCTTCAACGCCCAGCTTGTAGAACCGCAGCGCCTCGCTCACCGAACGGCCGCTTTCGTTCATGAAGGTGGCGGGCTTCAGCAGCAGGATCTTCTGCCCCCCGATCCGTCCTTCACGCAGCCAACCCTGGAACTTCTTGCCCTCGGGGCCAAAGCCGTGGACCTCGGCAATGGTGTCGAGCGCCATGAAGCCGACATTGTGCCGGTGCAGGGCATATTGCGGACCCGGATTGCCTAGACCGACCCAGAGCTGCACGCGCTTTCTCCAAAACGAAGCCGGGCCGCATCGCTGCGGCCCGGCCTGTGTGGGGCAGCAATGCTGCCCCGGTCAACCTGAAGGACTTAGGAAGCCGCTTCGGTCTTCGCGTTATCGCCTTCTTCGCTGCGCAGGCCCGAAGGAGCAACGATGGTGGCGATGGTGTCGTCGCGATCGGCATGGGCGGCGGTGACGCCTGCCGGCAGCTTCACGTCATGAAGATGGATCGAGGCGCCAACGTCGAGCCCGGTGACGTCGATCACGATTTCGTCCGGGATGTTGTCGGGCGCGCAAACCACGTCAAGGTCGTGCAGCACGATGTTGAGGACGCCGCCACGCTTGAGGCCCGGCGAGGCATCTTCGTTGTCGAAGACCACCGGCACGTTCACGTGGACCTTGTGGTCCTTCGAAACGCGCAGGAAATCAGCATGAACCGGACGATCGGTGACGGGGTGGAAGGCAACGTCCTTGGGGAGCGTGAGCACGGTCTTGCCGCCAACTTCAACTTCGACAATCGAGTTGAAGAAGTGGCCGGTGCCAAGCTGCTTGCGGAGCAGCTTCTCTTCGACGTGGATCGCCAGGGGCTCTTCATTGCCACCATAGACGACGGCGGGGACGCGGCCTTCACGACGCAGGGCACGGGAGGCTCCCTTGCCTGCCCGTTCGCGCGTCTCGTCGCTCATTGCATTGCCTTTCAAAACTCTGGATTACACAACTTCTCCGTCACGCCTCCAGGGATGACCATGACGGGAAGCGCGGGCCGTTAGCGTCAATGGGGCGGAAATGCAAGGCTACTGAAGCCGAGTGACCTTGTAACCCTGCGCTTCAAGCTGCGCGACCAGGCCATCGCGGCCCACCAGGTGCAAGCTGCCAACCGCCACCAGCGGCTTTTCACCACGCTTCAGCATGGGCACAAGCTGCTCCATCCAGACCCGATTGCGGCGGACAAGTAGGGCCTCGCGCAGTTCAGAATCGGCCAGCAGCCCCTGGTGATCGAGCGCCGCCAGTTCCGCGATATCGCCGCGCAGCCAGGCCTGTTGCAGCCGCCGCCCGTCTTCCCGGGCTGTGGCGGCAGAGCGGATCACGGCAGAGAGCATGTCGCGTTGCTCGGCTTCGGGCAGGGTATCGAAGATGGCAAGCTGGCGCTCAGCCCCTTCGAACTCGGCCAGCGGCTTGCCCTTCATTTCGTTGAGGACCAACCGGTCAGCGCCATTGCCGCTGTCATCGCCGCTGCGGGCCGATACAGCCTGCCCGAGTGCGAGGGCGGCAGCCCAAGTATCCATCTGGTTGAAACGATCCGGCGAGATCTTGGCCTCGCTCATCAGCCTAGTCAGCGCGGCGCGGTCCGCTTCGCCGGTGCGGGCAACAATCGGCGGTGCCGCTGCGACAGCCGAGAGCTTGTGAAAAGCCAGGGCGGTGCGCTGGTCATCCTCCAGCGCCGCAACTTCAACCACCAGCTTGCTGGCTTCGCTGGTCGCGCGATCAAAGGCCGGGCTGTCGAGGCTGATTGGGCTGGGCAGCGCATGGATCGTACCGAGCAGCCAGGCCCGCTCGCCATTGGGTCCGTCCACCTGCCACAACGCGGGCCGCGCATCTTCCTTTTGCTGGCACGCTGCCAGCAGCAGCGCGAGCAGCGCGGCAATGATCCTATTGGACACGGGCGGACTTCACCCCCAGCACGGCAAGCTGATCCTGGACCGAGCCCTTGCCGCCGAGGTGACCGGCGCCAACGGCGACGAAAGCCGTTCCGGGCCGCGCCAGCCGTGCTTTGACCCACTGCGCCCAGGCCTTGTTGCGGTTGGTAAGCAGGGCCGCGACCATGGCGGGGTCATCCTGTTCGGCATTCATCAAGCTGGCCAGCTTCGCCGCATCGCCAATCCGCCAGGCTTCGACCATCTCGCCAACGTCCTTGTCGATCTCGGGCAGGGCGGCGATCACTTCGAACAGGTAGCGGCGCTGGACCTTGGCCGGGAAGGCATCGAACAGCCCGAGCTGGTAGTCCAGCGTTTCCAGCCCCAGGCGCGGCCGCCCCAAGGCTGCATTGCGGGCAGCCAGGTCCGTTTCGACGCCGTTGGCCAGCGAATAGCCCTTGCGCTGGAGCGGCAGGGTGGAAAGCACCACGGCAGCGTACCACGGCTTGAACCGGTCAAAGGCCGCGGGCGGCAAGCCAAAGTCGACCAGCGTCTTTTCAAACAGCGCGCGCTGTTTGGGCGACATCTGGCCGCGCTGGCTCTGATCGGCCGGCAGGATGCCGCGCTTGAGCAAGACCGCCTGGCTGGTTTCCGGGTCAACCTCGGGGATCTCGGTCACCAGCTCGCCAGCCCGCGAAAAGGCATCGGCCAGCGGCCCCTTGAACCAGTCCAGGCCCTGCGGCAGCAGGTGGATCGTGCCGAACAGGTAGATCGTGGTGTCCTCGTCTGCCACCTTCCACAGCGCTGGGTGAATATCGTCGACAACAGGCACGGCGACCACGGGTTGCTCGGCCGGCAAGGATTGCTGGGCCGGAGCGGCAGTGGCGAGGAGCAGGGCAAAGGGGCTGAGCAGGCGTGCGATCATCGCTGCGCTATAGCGCAAGAACCCGGCGCGTCGATGAACGATCACGCTTAGCGGAACCTTGCCTCGCCGGTTGACCCGAAACGGACCATCCGCCAAAGGCCTCGGCCATGTCGGACAACACTCGCCCGCTTTCGTTCCAGGAGATGATCCTGCGCCTCCACGCGTTCTGGAGCGCGCAAGGCTGCCTGATTCTGCAGCCCTATGACATGCGCATGGGTGCAGGCACCTTTCACCCCGCCACCACGCTGCGCGCGCTGGGCCCGGAGCCTTGGAAGGCCGCCTACGTCCAGCCGAGCCGCCGGCCGACCGATGGCCGCTATGGCGAGAACCCGAACCGGCTGCAGCACTATTACCAGTATCAGGTGATCCTGAAGCCGAACCCGGAAAACCTGCAGGAACTCTACCTGCAGTCGTTGGCCGAAATCGGCGTCGATCCGTTGGCGCACGACATCCGCTTTGTCGAGGATGACTGGGAAAGCCCCACGCTGGGCGCCTGGGGCCTGGGCTGGGAAGTCTGGTGCGACGGGATGGAAGTGACCCAGTTTACCTATTTCCAGCAGGTCGGCGGGTTCGATTGTAAGCCAGTAGCGGGTGAGCTGACCTATGGGCTCGAGCGCCTGGCCATGTACATCCAGGGCGTCGACAACGTCTATGACCTGGCCTTCAACGCCGAAGGCGTGAGCTATGGCGACGTGTTCCTGAAGAACGAGCAGGAGCACTCCAAATACAATTTCGAGGTGGCTGACACCGAACAGCTATTCAAGGGGTTCCAGCACGCCGAGGCCGAATGCCAGCGCTGCATTGCGGCGCAGGTGCCTTTGGCCGCCTATGACCAGGCGATCGAGGCGAGCCACCTGTTCAACCTGCTCCAGGCGCGCGGCGTAATCTCGGTCCAGGAACGCGCCAGCTACATCGGCCGCGTCCGCGATCTCGCCAAGGGCTCGTGCCAGGCCTGGATCGAAAAGAACAAGGCCGAATGGGAAGCGAAGTACCCGGGGTGGACCGTATGAGCGACTTC
This sequence comes from Novosphingobium sp., assembly GCA_021299075.1. Taxonomy (GTDB): domain Bacteria; phylum Pseudomonadota; class Alphaproteobacteria; order Sphingomonadales; family Sphingomonadaceae; genus Novosphingobium. Next base: position 7,082 of record JAJTFU010000141.1, read on the forward strand.
CTGCTTGAGCTCCGCTGCGAGGAAATCCCTGCGCGGATGCAGGCCGGCGCGCGCGCCGACCTGGAAAAGCTGTTCCGCAAGGAAATGGACGCCGCAGGCGTTGCCGTGGGCGAAGTCACCGTCTGGTCGACCCCGCGCCGCCTTGCGCTGATCGCGCGCGGCCTGCCGGCGGCGACGGCGGCGATCTCGGAAGAAGTGAAAGGTCCCCGCGTTGGCGCGCCGCCGCAGGCGCTGGAAGGCTTCCTGCGCAAGGCCGGGCTGACCGAAGACCAGCTGGTCGAGCGCGATGGCGTACTCTTCGCGATCACCGAAAAGCCCGGCCGTGCCACGGCCGAGGTCCTCGCCGAAGCGATCCCCGCGATCGTGCGCGCCTTCCCCTGGCCGAAGAGCCAGCGTTGGGGTGCGGCCTCGATCAGCACCGAAAGCCCGCGCTGGGTGCGCCCGCTTTCCGCCATCGTCGCCCTGTTCGACGGGCAGGTCGTCGATTGCGAGGTCGGCGGGATCAAGGCTGGGCGCCTGACCAAGGGCCACCGCTTCCATTCCAGCGGTGAGATCAGCGTGGATGGCGTCGATGATTACGCCGCCAAGCTGCGCGCGGCCCATGTCATTGTTGACCATGTCGAGCGCCAGGACCTGATCCGCAGCAAGGCCAGCGAAGCCGCCGCTGCGGTGGGCCTCAAGCTGGTCGAGGACGAAGGGCTGGTGATCGAGAACGCCGGTCTGACAGAATGGCCAGTGCCGCTGCTCGGCCGCTTCGACGAGCAGTTCCTCGAAGTGCCGCCCGAAGTGATCCAGCTGACCGCGCGGACCAACCAGAAGTACTTCGTTTGCGAAGATGCGGCGGGCAAGCTGGCCAATGCTTTCGTCTGCACCGCCAATATCGCGGCGGCCGATGGCGGCGCGGCCATCGTCGCTGGCAACCGCAAGGTCCTCGCTGCGCGCCTGTCCGATGCCCGCTTCTTCTGGGAGCAGGACCGCAAGACCGCGCTGTCCGATCATGCGAAGAAGCTCGAGCGGATCACCTTCCACGAAAAGCTCGGCACGGTTGCCGACAAGGTGGAACGGGTCGCCAAGCTGGCGCGCTGGCTGGAGGAGAATCGCAGTTTGCCAGGCTGTGAAGAAGCCGAACTTGCCGAGCAGGCCGCGCGGCTTTGCAAGGCCGATCTCGTCACCGAAATGGTCGGAGAATTCCCCGAGCTCCAGGGTTTGATGGGCGGCTACTATGCCCGAGCCGAAGGCCTGCCGGATGCCGTTGCCGACGCGATCCGCGATCACTATAAGCCGGTCGGGCAGGGTGATGAGGTGCCAACTGATCCCGTTACAGTGGCAGTGGCGCTGGCGGATAAGCTGGATAGCCTCTTCTCATTCTTTGCTTATCAGCTCGTGCCTACCGGCTCTAAAGATCCTTTTGCACTTCGCAGGGCAGCGATTGGCGCTCTTTCAATAATTCAATCAAATCAAATTAGACTAAAGTATTTTGAAGCATTTGAAGTAATTTCGCCACTTCTCCCCGTTCCCACGGGTTCAGCTCGAGGTCTGGCCCTTATTGAGTACCCGCCATTTGGCAAAGTTGATGTTCAGGCAGTCGCGCTTTTGAATTTCATCATAGACCGCCTCAAGGTTCAGCAGCGCGAAGCCGGTGTCCGCCACGACCTGATCGACGCGGTCTTCGCGCTAGGCGGCGAGGATGACCTGGTCCGCCTGCTCGCCCGCGTCCACGCGCTCCAGGCCTTTGTCGGCACCGAAGACGGCGCCAACCTGCTCGCCGGCTACAAGCGCGCCGCCAACATCCTCAAGAAGGAAGACTTTACCGGGGGCGAGGAAATAGCGCTTTCCTACACCCCCGAACCTGCCGAAAGGGCGCTGGTCGATGCACTGGCCGAGGCCGGTCCGCGCGCCGCTGCGGCGGTGGCGGGCGAGGACTTTGCCAGGGCAATGGCTGCGCTGGCGTCCTTGCGGGCGCCGATCGATGCCTTCTTCGAGCAGGTGACCGTCAACGATGCCGACCCCGCCAAACGGACATTCCGCCTTAACCTGCTGGCGCGGCTGCGCGATGCGGTCCATGGCGTGGCCGATTTCTCGAAGATCGAAGGGTAGCGATACCGGAGAATTTCTTCCCGTCTCGCACCAATCGAACGCCGATTTTGATCCATGGTATTGAAAATACACTGGATAAGGCTGTTGGGATAAGCGGACACAGTGTCAACTGTGTCAACCTGCAAGTTCAGGGAAGAGACTTCTCGGACAGCGTGAAGGCCGAAGTTCGGACGGCGCTGGCACACATTGAAACGGCGGTTGGCAAGAAGTTCGGCGATGCGGTCGATCCGCTGCTGGTTTCGGTCCGTTCGGGCGCGCGCGTTTCGATGCCGGGCATGATGGACACGGTGCTCAACCTGGGCCTCAATGACGCCACGGTCGAAGGTCTCGCGTCGTCGTCGGGGGATGAGCGCTTCGCCTGGGATTCCTATCGCCGTGTCATCCAGATGTATTCGGACGTGGTCCTCGGCCTCGATCACCACCTGTTCGAAGATGCGCTGGAGATCGCCAAGGAAGACAACGGCTTCTACGCTGATGTTGAGATGGAGGCTTCGCACTGGCAGGCGCTGGTGCGGGAATACAAGGGCATCGTGGAGAGCGAGCTGGCCCGCTCCTTCCCGCAGGAATTCGGACCGCGCCAAGGTCTATCGCCGCCTGAACGACATTCCGGGTGACTGGGGCACGGCGGTCAATGTCCAGGCCATGGTCTTTGGCAATATGGGCGATACCAGTGCCACCGGCGTGGCCTTCACGCGCGATCCAGCGACTGGCGAGAAGGCCTATTACGGCGAATGGCTGGTCAATGCCCAGGGCGAGGACGTCGTTGCCGGCATCCGCACCCCGCAGTACCTGACCAAGGCCGCACGCGAACGCGCCGGGGCCAAGCCGCTGTCGATGGAAGAGGCGATGCCCGCGGCCTATGCCGAGCTCGCCGCCGTGTTCGAGCTGCTTGAGAAGCACTACCGCGACATGCAGGATATCGAGTTTACCGTGGAACGCGGCAAGCTCTGGATGCTGCAGACCCGCTCGGGCAAGCGCACGGCCAAGGCCGCGCTCAAGATGGCAGTCGGCATGGTGGGGGAGGGCCTGATCGATGAGCGCGCCGCGATCCTGCGGGTCGATCCGATGGCGCTGGACCAGTTGCTCCACCCCACGCTCGACCCATCGGCTGCGCGCGATGTGCTGGCCCGTGGCTTGCCGGCCAGCCCTGGCGCTGCCTCGGGCGCGATTGTGCTTGATGCCGATACTGCCGAAAAGCGCGCCGCAATGGGTGAGGCGGTGATCCTGGTGCGGGTTGAGACCAGTCCCGAGGATATCCATGGCATGCACGCCGCCAAGGGCATCCTGACCGCGCGTGGCGGCATGACGTCACACGCCGCCGTGGTGGCGCGCGGGATGGGTCGGCCCTGCGTTTCCGGGGCCTCGGCGGTCTCGATCGACATGGCCAGCCGGACGCTGAAGATCGGCGCCCGCGAGCTGAAGGAAGGCGATATCATCACGCTTGATGGCGCCAACGGTGAAGTCATGGCCGGGAAAGTCGCGACGATCGAGCCCGAACTGGTCGGTGATTTCGGCACCCTGATGGTCTGGGCTGACGCGCATCGGCGGATGAAGGTTCGCACCAATGCCGAAACGCCCGAGGACTGCCGCATGGCGCGCCAGTTCGGGGCCGAGGGCATTGGCCTGTGCCGGACCGAGCACATGTTCTTCGACGCCAGCCGCATCTCCGCCGTGCGCCAGATGATCCTGGCCGAGGACGAGGCCGGCCGCCGCGCTGCGCTGGCCAAGCTGCTGCCGGAACAGCGCGCCGACTTTCAGGCGATTTTCGCGGTCATGGCTGGCCTGCCGGTCACAATCCGTCTGCTCGACCCGCCGCTGCACGAATTCCTGCCACACAGCGAGGCGGACTTCTCGGAACTGTCGGAAGCGATTGGCATCGGGGTCGATACGCTCAAGCGCCGCGCCAGCGAACTCCATGAATTCAACCCGATGCTGGGCCACCGCGGCTGCCGCCTTGGGATCACCTTCCCGGAAATCTGCGAGATGCAGGCCCGGGCGATCTTTGAAGCCGCCTGTGCAGTTGCCGCCGAAAGCGGTGAGGCGCCGGTGCCCGAAGTGATGATTCCGCTCGTCGCCACGCGCAAGGAGCTGGCGATACTCAAGGCCCTGGTCGATCGCACGGCCGAAGCCGTTTTTGCCGAGCAGGGCCGCCGGATCGAATATCTGGTCGGGACGATGATCGAACTGCCGCGCGCCGCGCTGATGGCGGGCGAGATTGCCGAGGATGCAACCTTCTTCTCGTTCGGCACCAATGACTTGACGCAGACAACTCTGGGCGTTTCGCGGGACGATGCGGCCCGGTTCCTGACGCCCTATGTCGAACAGGGCATCTATCCGCGCGATCCGTTCGTCAGCCTGGATATCGAGGGTGTAGGTCAGCTGGTCGAACTGGCGGCCGAGCGGGGACGCAAGACCCGTGCTGACCTCAAGCTGGGCATCTGCGGTGAGCACGGTGGTGATCCGGCCTCGATCGCGTTCTGCGAAAAGGTTGGCCTCGATTACGTCAGCGCCTCGCCCTACCGCGTGCCGATTGCACGCCTGGCAGCGGCTCAGGCGGCGCTCAGCGCTTCCAGCCGCTGAGGGTCAGTATCTCGAATCGTTCTATCGTTCCGGTTCCAAACTGCTCTTTGACAATGGAATACTGCTGACGGTCCAGGGCCGGACCAGATTGCAAAAGCACGTTTGTCAAAGCCTGGGCGCGCAGGTCTGCCAGCAGGCTGGCGAGACTGCTGAACCGCACCTCTAACGGACGGCTATCGACCACCGGGTCGGCCCAGCCGGCCCGTTGCAGCAGTTGCCCGCCAGCGCGGACGTCGACTGCGGGGTGGATCCGCGGAGCAGGGCGTTCTCTGTCTGCTGCCAGCATGACGGCGCGCAAGGCTGGCAGGCAGCCGGCACCGCTGAAGCTGGCGATCCCCAGCCCGCCAGGCGCCAGGGCATTGCGGATATGGATCAGCGCGCCGGGCAGGTCGTTGACCGTATCAAGGGTGCCGAAGCTCGCGATCAGGTCGAAGCCGGATTCGGGGAAGGGCCGCTCTTCCGCGAAGCCTGCGGCCGGCTCAGCCTGGGTCACGTCCGCGCCTTGCGCTGTCAGGTCGGCAATCAGGCTGTTCGGTGCCATGCCGATCAGCAGGACTCGCTTGGGTTGGTGTCGCAGGAACGCCAGTCGCTCGACCAGGTCCTCGGCCATGTCGTCCATCAGGTAAGTGGCGGCCCCGGGCCGGGCTTGCAGCGCCAATGCACGGCGGCGGGCAGCCAGGCGCCTGGCGGGCGAAAAGATCTGGGGCGGAGTCTGGCCAGTCACGGCGCTGCCACTGCCTTGCGCCGAAGGCAGGCGCAAGCGATAGTCGCGCCCCACATGCAGGTTCCTGCCGCCTTAGCTCCGATCGTGGACCTGGTCCCCTTGTGCGGCGAGGCACTGGCGAGCCAGGGTGGGCTTTGCTCGGACTG
>JAJTFU010000142.1 GCA_021299075.1 Novosphingobium sp.
CTGGAGATCGGCGAGAGCGAGGAAGTGACGCTGGAGCACGAGGAAGAGGCCAGCGATGTCAAAGGCAAGTGGGCCGATCACCTGGTCACGGTCAAGAACGCCAACCCCTTCCCGATCCGCTTCGAACTCGAATTTCCGACCGGCGGCGACATGCGTTTTTCGCGGCTTTCCGGACGGCTTGAGCGCAAACCGGGCAAGCAGGTGCTGGTCCGATCCGTCCCCGCCAATAGCGAACAGCAAGTCCGCTATCGCAGCACTGAAATACGGCAGCCGGGCGATTAGGACTGCGGTCAAAACCGCAGGTCCAGCCGGGTTTGCTGTTGGTCGAAAAGAGCGCCCACGCGCTGGCGCCTGCACTCGGCTCTGCTAGCTAGTGCGTCATGTTTTCAAAGGGGCCTGTCATGCCAAGATTCCTCACCGCTTCGATCATCGCGCTGGCCATCGCCGGAACGCCTGCCCTGGCCAAGGACAAGGCCAAGGAGCCCCAGCCGGCACCACTCTCGGCGCTCGTGGAGTCGGTCAAGATACCCTACCAGCAGTTCACCCTGCCCAACGGCTTGCAGGTGCTGGTCCATACCGATCGCAAGGCGCCGGTCGTGGCCGTTTCGGTGTGGTACGGGGTCGGCTCGAAGCATGAGCCCAAAGGCAAGACCGGCTTTGCCCACCTGTTCGAACACCTGATGTTCAACGGCTCGGAAAATTCGCCGGGCGATTTCTTCAAGCCGCTGCAGGAAGTGGGTGCGACCGATTTCAACGGCACCACTTGGTTTGACCGGACCAACTATTTCCAGACCGTGCCGACCGGCGCGCTGGACCGGGCGCTGATGCTCGAAAGCGACCGGATGGGCTATCTGCTGGGCGCGGTGACGCAGGAAAAGCTGACCAACCAGATCGGCGTGGTCCAGAACGAGAAGCGCCAGGGTGACAACCAGCCGTTTGGCCTGGTCGAGTACGAGCAGCTTGAGAACCTCTACCCCTCGGGCCACCCCTATCACCACTCGACCATCGGCTCGATGGCAGACCTCAGCGGGGCCAGCCTTGAAGACGTCAAGCAATGGTTCCGTGACAATTATGGCCCCAACAACGCCATCCTGGTGCTGGCCGGCGATATCGATCTGCCGACCGCCCAGGCGCAGGTGACCAAGTGGTTCGGCGCGATTCCCGCCGGGCCGAAGATCAAGCCGGTCAGCGTGCCGGTGCCCGATCTGCCCGCCCCGCTAAGCAAGACCATCAAGGACCAGGTTGCGACCACGCGGATCTACCGGATTTGGGCGATCCCCGGCCTCGACAACCCCGACTACATCCCGCTCATGGCGGGCAGCTCGGTGCTGGGCGGCCTCGCCAGCTCGCGCCTCGATGATGCACTGGTCCGCCAGCAGAAGGTGGCGGTGGGCGTCACTGCCGATGCCCAGATCTTTGCCCAGGGCGGCCAGTTCGTGATCTATGCCGACGTCAAGCCGGGCGGCGATCCGGCGGCCGTCGCTGCCGCGCTCGATGCCGAAGTGGCCAAGTTCCTGCGCGAAGGCCCCACGCCTGACGAGCTGCGCCGCGCGAGCACGACCTATGCAGCCAACGAAATCCGCGGCCTCGAATCGGTCGGCGGGTTCAGTGGCAAGGCCCCGACGTTGGCCGAAGGCCTGCTCTACAACGGCACGCCCGATCACTACCGGATCGAGCTGGACAAGATGGCCAAGCTGACCCCGGCGGCAGTCCGCAAGGCCATGCAGAAGTGGCTCTCGCGCCCGGTCTTTGCGCTGACGGTCGAGCCCGGGACCCGCACTGAGGGCGGTGAGAACCGCGGCGGTTTCATTGTTTCGCCCGATGGCCTGGGCTCACGTCCGGCCTTCTTCCGCGATCCGCTGTTCCCAGTTGCCGGGGCTGGCGGCGCCGCAACCGCCACGCAGGCCGATCGTTCGAAGCTGCCCGAAGTGGGCGAGCTGACCCCGCTCGACTTCCCGACGATCGAGCGCGCCAAGCTCTCGAACGGGATGCAGGTCTATTTCACACGCCGCGCCGCCGTGCCGGTGATTTCGGTCCGCGTCTCGTTCGATGCCGGCTTTGCCGCCGATCCCAAGTCGGCGCTTGGCACCCAGGCGCTGCTGCTGCGGTTGATGAACGAAGGCACCGAAAAGCTGGATTCGACCGAGTTGGCCCGCGCGCGCGAACGGCTCGGCGCCAACATCCGCGGCTTTGCCGATACGGACAGCACCTCGTTCCAGCTCGATACGGTAACGCCCAACCTGGCGCCGTCGCTCAAGCTGTTCTCTGACTTTATCCGCCGCCCGGCCCTTGCCCCAGCCGAACTGGAGCGCGTGCGCGTCCAACAGCTCGCGGCGATCCAGGCAGAATTCAAGAACCCCGGCCCGATCGCCAACCGCGTGCTCCAGCCGCTGCTCTATGGCAAGGATCACCCATATGGCATTCCGCCTTCGGGGACCGGCGATCCGGTCGTGGTGGCCAAGCTGACCCGAGACCAGCTCAAGGGCTTCCACGACCAGTGGTTCCGCCCGGATACCGCCAAGATCTTCATCAGCGGCAACACCACCCTGGCCGAAGTCACCAAGCTGCTCGAAGTCAGCTTTGCCGACTGGAAGGCGCCCGCCAACCCGGCGCCGACCAAGAACTTCAACGTTGCAATCCCCAGCCAGGCCGAGCGGATCGTGCTGGTTGACCGACCAGCCTCACCGCAGTCGCTGATCCTCGCGGGCAAGGTCCTGCCGGTGAAGGGCACGGATGACCTGCTGACGTTGCGCTCGGCCAACGATATCCTGGGCGGCAACTTCCTCTCGCGGATCAACATGAACCTGCGCGAGACCAAGGGCTGGTCCTATGGCGCCGGCAGCGGTGTCGGCAACACCCAGGACCGCGTGACTTTCCGCGTCCAGGCGCCGGTCCAGGCCGACCGCACCGGGGATTCGATCGCCGAAATCCGCAAGGAGCTCACCAGCTTCCTGACCACGAACGGTGTCAGCGCCGAGGAACTGGGCTGGTCGACCACCGGCAGCGCGCGCGAACTGCCGGGCCCGGACACCTGGTATGAAACCCTGGCCGATCGCTACAAGAAGATGACTGCGACCGAACTTGACGCCCGCGCCCGCGAGATGAAGCTGGGTGAAGGCTTGGTCTATGTTGTGGTCGGCGATGCCAAGGTGGTAGAACCGCAGCTCAAGCAGCTCGGCCTGCCGGTAGAGGTCGTTCCGGCCACCAAGTAAACCGCCTGCCACCCGCCCGGCGCTGCGCCAGATTGACAGCAGCGCCCGGGCGGGCAAGGAAGGCCTACTTACCAAGCTGTAAGTTGGAGGAGAGATTCGATGTCGATTGCAGGCACTTATGAATGCGTGACCAAGACCCCGATGGGCGATCAGAAGAGCGAGTTCACGATCGTGGTCGACGGTGACACCTTCACCGGCAAGAACGCCGGCGCGATGGGTTCGATGGACCTCGAAAATGGCAAGATCGACGGCAACAAGCTGACCTGGTCGATGAAGATGACCGTCCCGATGCCGATGACGCTGGAAGGCGAAGCGACCGTCGATGGCGATACCATCACCGGCGGCGTCAAGGCCGGCGCCTTTGGCACCTTCCCGATGAGCGGCACCCGCAAGGGCTGAGCCATCCCGGGCTGAAACAGCAAGGGCGCCGGAGGCAGTGCTTCCGGCGCCCTTTATCGTTTTGGTCCGCAGGACTAGAACTTCAGCGTGTCCATGATGTTATTCGCCTCTGGAAGATGTGAGTCGAAATAGTGCAACTTTGGCGCGTAGAAGTTCGCTACATATAGCTTGCCTTTGACGACAGCGAGGCGCGCCTCTCCCAATCGAGTAAGCTCGTCATTTGGAAGTGTATAACGGTAGCGAACACGCAAGCCTTTCGCGCCGTTCAAAGTGGCAGGACTAGACTCGATCAACGTATAATCGGAGAGTTGGTTCTGCGCGCGGAAGCTCTTTTCGAAGAAATCAGCGAGTTCGGGAAGCAGCAAACCACTGTCGAACTTCGGCATTGGATTGCGCTTCTTGTCGCGCTCCCGATAGATGTTCGAAACCATCCCTAGTCCACGTCCGCCCCTGTTTGCCCGGCCTTGCACTTGACTGATTCCAATCGTTCTCAGGCGTGACCTTCAGGCTATCGACGGCGACGGGCTGCTTGGCCGGCATTAGCTTCCATCCCGCAACAGCAGGACTCGCGACTGCGGCGATCAACACCGCTGCAAATAGGGTTGGCATGCTTCGCATTTCAATTCTCCAAAAGCATCTTTATTGCAGCGCTGTCATTTGAAGTAGGAGCCTTCGCTAGGTACTCCTTAAGCGCGACCTTGCCATTCTCTGTGTCCCCCGTGCGCATTGCCGTCAGGCCGATACCGCGCCAACTCTCTGGCGGCGCCCCAGGCAAAGTGATCGCTTTCTCGTAGAACTGTCGCGCAGTGATTAAGTCGCGTGGATTGCCGCGAAGCCGGTAAAGCTCCGCGCGAGTATGGAGCAGTAGTCCATCCCAACCCAAGGCATCTCCACGACTTCTAATTACGTAGTCAGCTCCAGCGAAATCATTACCTTTAACTAAACCCGCGAAGATATCCGGCAAGATTCGACTGGTTTCTTCACGAAACTGCTCTTGGCCATCATCTCCATTTTGAGCGCCAATTTCAGCTTCAAGCTGGCTAAAATATGCGAACCGTTGCGCACCTGTCGGATGGGTGTCGGTGGCACCCGGAGTAGCCCGTTTGAGCTTGCGCAGTTTTCTCTCTTCGCGCGTCGCGTCGTCTTCTTCAGCCAGCCGCTTCCACACTGCTGACGCCCGCAAAGGATAGGGCGAAGACCGAACGTAAGCCGCACCTAGAAAGTCAGCGTCCTTCTCCTGTTCGCGATTATAACTGAAGAAGCCTAAAATAATCGCGTTCTGCGTCGCAGTCATATCGTTGCCCGTGGCGGCACCTGCCATCCCAAGCCAAGCGAGCCAGTCGGTCCCCTTTCTCAGCGCCCGGAAACGATTGAGCGAATGTCTCAACTCAAAATGACCAAACTCGTGACCTAGCACCGTCGAAAGTTCAGCTTCAGAATGCATTCTCGCCAAGAGACCCGTGTTGACGATCATCAAGCCGTTTGGCGCCATAGAAGCATTAAAGCGGTGATCCTTAACCACGTATATGCGTGCCGCACCGCAGCGATCAAATCCGACCGTCTTACATAGAACGCCAGAAAGATAAGTCTTCAGCCGCTCGTCATGCAATATTTGCGGAGAATCGCGAAAACCACGCTCCGCCTCGTCCATCTCCATCCACAATCCACGCTCATCCACACCTTGTGGCTCATAAGCGCCTGTGAATGGCTTCCGTTCGAATTCCGGCTTTTTATCTGCGGCTACGGATTGGGTCGCCAACGCTGCTGCTATTGCAGCCACGCAGATCAGACTTGAGGCTCGCAGCTTCACTTTGCAGCAGCCTGCCCTGACTTGAGCCCTGGAAAGTCTTCAAGCAACTGAGATACGCGCTTCTGCATGCCGTCGCCAGTTCGGACATCTCCTCCCATCTCAGCATCTGCATTGAGCCAAACCAAGTCGCCGGTTTCAAGGTCAACCAAGCCAGCATAGCCAATGTGTTGGCCTGACTTCACGCCGACACCAAACATTCCGGCAGCAAAGACTTGGAACAGTTTCCGACCAAATGATCCATATTGGTCGTTGATCGTTACAAATAATCCATACCGAGCGCCCGACACCTCCGCCAATCGCTTAGCGTTAGCTCCGAGGGTCCATTCAAACGGCTTGTTCTTCCGAGTTGGTAGTCGGTTGCCAGCAAAAAACTGGTAGGTCATAACTGACCCGGCGACAGAATTGAAGAGTGCCTTGTGTTCAGAGAATGCACGAGCATCATCCCCAACGAGATCAGGTTCATTAACCAGCTCATTTGAAAATTCTGCCTGGCGCCGACTCAATTCTTTAATGAGCAACTCGCGGGCTTGCGCAGTCCAGTCCGCATTGGGCTCTGGCAGCCCAGCGGTTGACTGTTCCCCAACCCACACAGACGGCCGCAAGAGCAGTATTTTTTGCCCCCTAAGTTTCTCTTCGGAGAAACCAGCACGTACAGCTCCACGCTCCTGCGCCAAGACCGGTTGAGCCAGATTGAGCAGAAATGCAACCGATAGCACTTTGAGTAAGTTGATCATCCTGCCCCCAAAATTATTGAGGGAATTCAATCAGAGCTAAACGACCAAATCAAGTGCTAAAGTGAGGCCTCCACACGTTACGTGAGCTTAGCGCGCAGCAGCTCATTGACCACCTGCGGATTAGCCTTGCCCTGCATCGCCTTCATCGTCTGGCCGACGAAGAAGCCGAACAGCGCTTCCTTGCCGCCCTTGTACTCGGCGACCTTGTCGGCGTTGTCGGCCAGGATCTCGGCAATGGCGGCTTCGATCGCGCCGGTGTCGCTGGTCTGCTTATTGGCGTCGATCTCGGCGGCGAGGTCGATGTCGCTGGTGAGGTAAGCCGCGAAAATTTCCTTCGCCTTACCGCCAGAGATCGTGTGGCGACGCGCTTGGCGAGGTCACGCTCGCCCTTGCCGCTGGCCTTGACCACGGCATCCAGCATTTCCTCGAACTGCTGATAGGTCTCAACCTCCAGCGTCAGCTGCGCCGCGTCGTAGGCAGAGAGGCCCAGCGCGGTTTCATAGCGGTGGCGCTTGGCATCGGGCAGTTCCGGCAGGCTGGCGCGGCATTCCTCGATGAAAGCATCGTCGAGTTCCAGCGGCAGCAGGTCCGGATCGGGGAAATAGCGATAGTCGTGCGCGTCTTCCTTGCTGCGCATCGAGCGGGTTTCGTTCTTGTCCGGATCGTAGAGCCGGGTTTCCTGCACCACGGTGCCGCCATCCTCGATCTCGGCGACCTGGCGGCGGGCTTCCTGCTCGACCACGGCCATGACGAAGCGGACCGAGTTTACGTTCTTGGTCTCGGTGCGGGTGCCGAACGGCTCGCCCGGGCGGCGGACCGAAACGTTGACGTCGGCGCGCATCGAGCCCTGGTCCATGTTGCCATCGCACGAGCCGACATAGCGCAGGATCTGGCGCAGCTTGGCGACATAGGCGCCGGCCTCGGCCGGGCTGCGCATGTCTGGGCGGCTGACGATTTCCATCAGCGCCACGCCCGAGCGATTCAGGTCGACATAGGACATGGTCGGGTGCTGATCGTGCATTAGCTTGCCGGCATCCTGCTCCACATGGATGCGCTCGATCCCGATGGTCTTGGTCGAACCTTCGGGGTCCTTGTCATCCAGGATCACCTCGATCGCGCCCTCGCCCACCAGCGGGTGGTAAAGCTGGCTGATCTGGTAGCCCTGCGGCAGGTCGGCATAGAAGTAGTTCTTGCGGTCAAACCGCGACCACTTGTTGATCTGCGCCTGAATCGCGAGGCCCGTGCGCACCGCCTGGCGAATGCACTCACGGTTCGGCACCGGCAACATGCCCGGCATGGCCGCATCGACGAGGCTGACCTGGGTATTCGGCTCGGCGCCAAAGGCCGTGGCCGCGCCCGAAAACAGCTTGGACTGGGTCATGACCTGGGCGTGGACTTCCAGCCCGATCACGACTTCCCATTCGCCCGTGGCGCCCTGAATGCGATAAGCGGTCACCACCACTTCTCCGGCTTAGCTGAAAACTGGGCCCGGCTCTCGATCGCCAGCCCCGCATTGAGCACGCCCTGCTCGTCGAACGGCTTGCCAACGATCTGCAGGCCAAGCGGGAGGCCCTCGCGGTTGAGCCCGGCGGGGACCGACATGGCGGGCAGGCCTGCCAGCGAGGCCGGGACGGCGAAGACGTCGTTGAGGTACATGCTCAGCGGATCGTCGCTCTTCTCGCCCAAGCCGAAGGCGGCGGTCGGCGCGGTGGGCGCCAGGATCAGGTCGCACAGGGTGAAGGCGTTCTTGAAGTCCTGCGCGATCAGCGTGCGGACCTTCTGCGCCTGGGTGTAATAGGCATCATAGAAGCCGGCCGAGAGCACATAGGTGCCGATCAGGATGCGGCGCTTGACCTCTGCCCCGAATCCGGCGGCGCGGGTGGCAGCGTACATGTCCTGCAGGCCGGCGCCATCGGGCAGGTCGCGCAGGCCGTACCGCACACCATCATAGCGGGCGAGGTTCGACGAGGCTTCGGCGGGCGCGATGATGTAGTAGGCCGGCAGGGCATATTTGGTGTGCGGCAGCGACACGTCGACGATCTCGGCCCCGGCGTCCTTCAGCCAGGCGATCCCGGCATCCCAGCTGGCGGCGACATCGGCGTCCATACCGTCCATGCGGTATTCGCGCGGGATGCCGACCTTCTTGCCCGTCAGGTCGCCCGAGAGGCCGGCTTCCCATGCGGGTACCGGCATATCAAGGCTGGTCGAATCCTTCGGATCGAACCCGGCCATGGCTTCGAGCATGATCGCGCAGTCGCGGACGTCGCGGGCCATCGGGCCGGCCTGGTCAAGCGAGCTGGCGAAGGCAACGATGCCCCAGCGGCTGCAGCGACCGTAGGTTGGCTTGATGCCCGAGATGCCGGTGAAGGCGGCGGGCTGGCGGATCGAGCCGCCGGTGTCGGTGCCGGTCGCGGCGGGAGCGAGCCGGGCCGAAACCGCGGCCGAGCTGCCGCCCGAGGAACCGCCAGGGGCGAGCGCGGCATTGCCGCCGTCATTGCGCCGCCAGGGCGAGATGACATTGCCGAAATAGGACGTCTCGTTCGACGAGCCCATCGCGAACTGGTCAAGGTTGAGCTTGCCCAGCATGCCCGCGCCGGCATCCCACAGCTTCTGGGAAACGGTGCTTTCATACTCGGGCGTGAAGCCTTCGAGGATGTGGCTGGCCGCCGTGGTCTGCACGCCCTTGGTGGCGAAGAGGTCCTTCATGCCGATCGGAACGCCGCCCATCTTGCCCAGCGGCTCACCCTTGGCACGCTTCGCATCGGTGGCCTTCGCTGCTTCCAGCGCCTTTTCCGGCGTGGCGACGATGAAGGCGTTGAGGGCCTTCTGCGCAGCGGCGACATTGGCGTTGAACGCCTCGGCCACTTCAACCGCGGTGAAATCACCCTTGGCGACACCATCGCGGATCGCCGCGACGCCCAGTTCGGTCAGGTCGGTCATATTATTCGATCACCTTGGGCACGCCGAAGAAGCCGTGCTCGGCCGCCGGGGCATTGGCGAGCACGCCGTCGCGGTTGTCGCCGCCAGTCAGCGGATCGGCATTGACCACGTCATCGCGCAGCCGCAGCTTGTTCTCGATCACCGCGGTCATCGGCTCGACGCCGGTGACATCGACTTCACCGAGCTGCTCGACCCAGGCGAGGATTCCGTTCAGTTCCGGCACCATCGCCGCAACTTCACCCTCGGACAGCTTGATCCGGGCCAGCGCGGCGATCTTAGCCACGGTAGCGGTATCGACCGACATGGCGTTCCCTTGATAGAAATGGTTGTCAGCGCGCTAGCACCCGCCAGCGCGCGCTTCAAGGCAGGGAGAGCGCGGCGCTTACTGCGGCTGCGGAGGCATACCCTGGGGCATGCCGCCCTGCGGTGCACCCTTGGCAGCGCCGCCGCCTTGGGCCTGCATCTGCTGTTGCAGCTGCTGCATCATCCGCATCTGGGCCTCAACCTCGGCGCGGCTCTTGAAATCGAGCAGCTCGATCTCGAACACCAGGTCCGAATTGGCCGGAATTTCGACCGTGCCGGTCTGCGGATTGCGCTGTTCCTGCGGGCCGTAAGCCAGCTCGGACGGAATCTCGACCTTGTACTTGCCGCCCTTCTGCATCTTTTCGAGCGCCTGGGTGAAGCCGGGGATCACGCCTTCGACCGGGAAGACCGCGCGTTCGCCCTGGTCGAACACCTTGCCGTTTTCCAGCATGCCCTTGTAGTTGATCTGGACCACGTCGGCGACCGTCGGCGAAGGGCCGGTGCCAGCCTTGATCACGTCAACCTCAACGCCCTTGGGCAGCGTTGCCCAGGCCAGGCCGCCAGCCGCCAGCGCCGCCGCGGCCACGCCCAGCCACAGCTTGCCCAGTGCGCCCTTGGCGATCGGTTGCAGCGGAACGCGGGTAATCTCGGTCATGAATGGTCTTCCTGCTATGCGCCAAAAGCGAAGGGCGCGGATTGCTCCGCGCCCTCATGGCTTATCGGCAAAACGCGCGCAAGCTTACTTGACGCCGTCACGCTCCATCCGCTTGCGCTCCATCTTGCGGGCGCGGCGGACAGCGGCGGCCTTTTCACGGGCGCGCTTTTCCGAAGGCTTTTCGAAGTGACGGCGCAGCTTCATCTCGCGGTACACGCCCTCACGCTGCAGCTTCTTCTTAAGCGCGCGCAGAGCCTGTTCGACATTATTGTCCCGGACGAGAATTTGCATAAACCGACACACCTCACAAACGAAAGGACAGAGCCCCACGCGAATCTTCTGGCGGGGTTGCACCTGACGGAAAGCAACGAAAAACTGCGCCGAATCCCGTCTGGACCGGCTCGAAGTGGGGCGCCGTTAGCAAGGAGTCGCCCGCAAGGCAAGCTTTTGCGCGCCTTCCGCCACGCTGAAATGGCGAGTCGGCGGGAGTTAGTTGATGAAACACGCGCGCAGAGCATCATCCACTCACTGCATGAACCTTGCAGCGGCGCGCGGACTCAGGGATCGACGATTAGAAAGAGCCGACGCGAATGTAGCAGGCGGTTGGAGTGTAGGAAAATCGATCTTTCCGTCGTGATTTCGCCCTGAAACACGTATTTACGACATTATCATTGCATATATACAACGAATCGGCTAGAAGGCGCGCATGCTCTTCAATCGTATCAACCTCTTTCGTCAGGAAAAGGGCCTCTCTCGCAAGGAACTGGCCGAACTGGTTGCGGTGAACCCGCAGACCATCGGCTATCTCGAGCGGGGGGATTACCGGCCGACGGTAGAACTCGCCCTAAAACTGGCCCAGGCCTTTGGCGTGAGCGTGGAAACGCTGTTCGCGCTCGAACCCTTCCCTTCCCTTGCCGAGCAGCTTGACCGCAAGGCAGCCAAGGATACCGATCATGACTGAAACGCAGCCCGAACGCATTTTCCGGATCAATCTGAGCACCCGCATCAGCAAGCTGCTTGGCAGCTATGCACTGGTGGCCATGCACAGCTGGTTTCTCGTCAAACTGGCACTGCCTTCTGAAAACGGCGGCGCCGAGCTTGTCGTCGGTCTGGCCGCCATCACTGGCATGCTGGCCAGCATCGTGTTTTTCGTGAGCACTTACGGAGTCATCGCCAATGCGCCCGACGCCGCACTGGACGAGCGCGAACTGGCCGAGCGCAATCGTGCCTATTTCGGCGCGTTCAAGTATCTGGTGCTGATGACCGTCGCAGGCGGGATGATCCCGGAAACGCTCGCCAAGCTGTTCAACTTCGAACTCTCGATCGGCGTGCTGAAGAACTTTATCCTGCTGATGTTCACAACCGCGTTGGTCCTGCCGGGCTTCCTGATCGCCTGGTCGGATCGGGAGGAAGCCTGAGTCCTAACCCGCGCAGCACTGCCACGACTGCGGACAAGATGGCAGACCGGCAGCCCATATCCCCCCAGCAGCTTTCGCGCTAAACCCCTCATCAGGGGGACGCATGAACACCACTTTTACCGCTGCCGACTGGGCCGTGCTCGGCCTCTATGTCGCGTTGCTCGCGGCGGCTGGATGGCTGACCACGCGGCGGGGGATGAAGTCCGAGGACTATT
>JAJTFU010000143.1 GCA_021299075.1 Novosphingobium sp.
TGAATACTGCCAGGGCAACGAGGAAGACCCGGCGCTGCACCTCTCGCGCACTTTCGAGGAAGTGGGCGGCTATGACGCGGTCGTGCTGCTGCGGGACATCCCGTTCCAGTCGCACTGCGAACACCACATGGCGCCGATCACCGGCAAGGCCTCTGTCGCCTATCTGCCGAAGAACCGGGTCGTGGGTATTTCCAAGCTGGCCCGCGTGCTACACGGTTTTGCCCGCCGCCTGCAGATCCAGGAACGCCTGACCGCTGAAGTCGCGCAGTGCATCTGGGACCACCTGCAGCCGCACGGCGTGGCCGTGGTGATCGAAGCGCAGCATGGCTGCATGACCGGGCGCGGTGTGCGCACTCCCGGCGTCGGCATGGTGACCAGCCGGATGCTTGGCTGCTTCCTGGATGACGAGCGCAGCCGCAAGGAAGTGCTCAGCCTGATGGGCTATTGAGCCAGGCGGTCATCTTCGGGGCCAGCGGCGGGATCGGCGCGGCGCTGGTCGAAGCCGTGGCGGCCAGCGGGCGATATGATCGCGTCTGGGCCGGGGCGCGCTCGAGCCGGACCGCACCTGCTGGCGCGACGCCCTTCACATTCGACCTGACCGATGAAGCCAGTATCGCCGCTGCCGCCAAGCAGATTGGTGCAGGCGTTACGCTTGCTTTCGTGGCGACCGGCGTGCTCTCCGATGGCCCGGACTTTCAGCCCGAAAAGAGCTACAAGGCGCAGGACCCGGCAGCCTATGCCCGTGCCTTTGTCACCAATGTCACCGGCCCCGCGCTGATCGGCAAGCACTTTCTGCCGTTGCTGCCCCGGCGCGAGCGGGCGGCATTTGCGGCGCTCTCGGCCCGGGTCGGCTCGATCGGCGACAACCGCCTCGGTGGCTGGCACGCCTACCGCGCCAGCAAGGCGGCGCTCAACATGATCCTGCGCAACTTTGCGATCGAACTGGGCCGCAGCCATCCGCAGGCGGTCGTGGCGGCGCTGCATCCCGGCACAGTCGCAACCGACCTGTCAGCACCCTTCACCGGATCGGGCGAGGGCCGTCACCTGTTCACGCCGCAAGAATCCGCTGCGCATCTACTCGCCGTGATCGATCGGCTGACACCGGCCGAAAGCGGACAAGCCTTTGCCTGGGACGGTCAACTGATCCCGTTCTGAGTGCTTGCCCTGATCGCCCGCGCACCCTAAGTCCGCCGTCACAGAATTCTCCCCACCCGAGGCGATCCTTGCTGCTCTCTCCCTTCGAAAAAGTGCTGGTGAAGCGCTACCTCCTGCCGGGGCGGAGCGAGGCGTTCATTGCCCTGGTGGCGGGGATCAGCCTGGTTGCCGTGGCGCTGGGCGTGGCCGCGCTGGTTATCGTAATGAGCGTGATGAACGGCTTCCGCGCCGAACTGTTCGACAAGATCGTGGGGCTTAATGGTCATGCGATCGTCCAGGCCTATGGCGGGCGGATCGAGGATTGGCAGAGCGTGCTGCAGGAAGTCCGCAAGACCCCTGGCGTGACCCGCGCTTCGCCACTGATCGAGCAGCCGCAGATGGGCAGCTTCAACGGCCGAGTCGATCTGGTCTTTGCTCGTGGCAACACCGCCGAGGACATCCAGCGGCTGAAGCCCAAGCTGGTTGCCGGGACGCTTGATCCCTTGAAATCAGGCGCCGGCGAAGTGGCAATCGGCTCGCAGCTCGCAGCCAACCTTGGCATCCGCGTGGGTGACACGCTGACAATCATCAACCCACAGGGCCGCTCCACGCCGTTCGGGACGGTCCCGCGTGAAATTGCTTACCGTGTCGCCGCGATCTTCGAGATCGGGGTGTTCGATTTCGACGAGCGCTTCGTTGTCATGCCGATCGAGGACGCGCAGACGCTGCTGCTGGCCGGGGATTCGATCGGGATGATCGAGGTGCAAGTGACCGATCCCGATGCCGTTATTGAAATTCTGAAGCCCGTCTCGCAGCGGCTGGCCGGGCAAGCGGTCATCACCGACTGGCGTACGATGAACGCCAGCCTGTTCGAGGCCCTGGCGGTCGAGCGCGTGGCGATGTTCGTGGTCCTTTCGATCATCGTGCTGGTTGCCGTATTCAACATCCTCTCCTCGCTGATCATGCTGGTCCGCGCCAAGACCCGCGACATCGCGATCCTGCGCACCATGGGCGCGAGCCGGCAGAGCCTGCTCAAGGTCTTTGTTACGGTTGGTTTCGTGGTCGGCGCGCTGGGCACGGTCGTGGGCCTGTTCCTGGGCGCGACCTTCCTGTTCTTCCGCCAGTCGATTGTGCGGGTGATCGAAGTGCTGACCGGCCAGAACCTGTGGGACCCCAAGATCCGCTTCCTGACCGAGCTGCCGGCCCGCGCCGATCCGGTCGAGATCGTGCTGATCGTGATCATGGCGTTGGTGTTCAGCTTCCTCGCCACGCTCTACCCGGCCTTCAAGGCGGCGAGCACCGATCCTGTCCAGGTGTTGCGCTATGAGTGAGGCTGTCGTCCAGACCGCGGGCCTGACCCGCAGCTTCGAGCAGGGCGGGGTACGGATCGACGTGCTACGCGGGGTCGACCTGGCGATCCAGCCGGGTGAGATCGTGGCGCTGCTCGGCCCGTCGGGCTCGGGCAAATCGACTCTGCTGCAAGCTGTCGGCCTGCTCGAAGGCGGTTTCGGCGGCTCGCTGCGGATCGCGGGGGTTGAGGCCGGTTCGCTCTCCGCCGACGATCGCACTGCCTTGCGCCGCGACAAGATCGGCTTTGTCTATCAGTTCCATCACCTGCTGCCTGACTTCACCGCGCAGGAGAACGTCATCCTGCCGCAACTGGTGGCCGGGGTGAGCGAAACCGATGCCGCTGCCCGCGCCAACGAATTGCTGGCTGCGCTGGGTCTGGGTGAGCGGCTGAGCCACCGGCCGAGCCAGCTTTCCGGCGGCGAGCAGCAGCGCGTCGCCGTGGCCCGCGCGCTGGCGAACCGCCCCGCGCTGGTCCTGGCCGACGAGCCAACCGGCAACCTTGATGAAGCCACCGCCGACCGGGTGTTCGATGAATTCGTCAGCCTGGTGCGCGGCCAGGCCAGCGCCGCGCTGGTCGCCACGCACAACGAACGGCTGGCCGCGCGGATGGACCGGGTGCTGCGCCTGCACGAAGGGCGGGTCGGCTAGACCTTTCAGGCGGTTGACGGACCGACGTCATCCCCTAGTCTCCCATCCGACCAACTCGGGGAGTTTCAACGGATGAAAACCATTGCCGATTTCACGGCCAAGCTGCCCGGCGGCGGCGAGATCAACCTGGCCGACAAGGCCGGCAAGGTGCTGCTGATCGTCAATACCGCCAGCAAGTGCGGCTTCACGCCGCAATACGAAGGGCTGGAAGCGCTCTACAAGAAGTACGCCGATGACGGGTTCGAAGTGATTGCCTTCCCCTGCAACCAGTTCGGCGCGCAGGAGCCCGGCAATGCCGAGGAAATCGCCAATTTCTGCAGCCTGAAGTACGATGTGACCTTCCCGCTGATGGCCAAGATTGACGTCAATGGCGACAATGCCCCGCCGCTCTATGACTGGCTGAAAAGCGAAGCACCCGGCCTGATGGGCAGCAAGTCGGTCAAGTGGAACTTCACCAAGTTCCTGATCGACCGCGATGGCAAGGTGGTGCGCCGCTATGCCCCCACCGACAAGCCCGAGGCACTGGAAAAGGACATCAAGGCGCTGCTGTGATGCGCGTTTGCGAAGTGGGGTTCGGCGCTGTGGGTAAAGCGCGCCGCACCCCCTTCCGAATCGGCCGCGCTGGCCGCATCTCGCGAGAATGGCCCACGAACTATTTGTCCCGCTGCGCGTCTTTTCGAGCTACACCATGCTCGACGGGACGATCGAGCCCAAGGCGGCGGCCAAACTGGCCAAACACCGCGCCTTTCCGGCAATAGCAATTACCGATCGCAACGGGCTTTACGGCGCCATGTCCTTCGCCGGGGCCTGCAAGGATTCCGGCATTCAGCCGCTGATCGGCACCTTCCTGGCGGTTGCTCGTGAAGACGGCGCCGCCGGCAAGGATCCGGTGATCGACTGGCTGGGCCTGATCGCCCAGAACGAGACCGGCTGGAACAACCTTTGCCACCTGGTCAGCCGCGCGCACCTTGGCCGGCCGATCGAGTTTGAACCTCACGTCACCATGGCCGATCTGGACGGCCACACCGATGGCCTGATCGCCTTGACCGGTGCAGGGGAGGGCGCGCTGGTCCGCCTGCTCGCCGCGGGCAAGGGCGAGGCGGCGGTTGAGCTTTGTGCCCGGCTTGAGGCGCTGTTCCCTGATCGGCTCTATCTGGAAGTCGCCCGCCGCAACGATCCGGCCGAGGAAGCCGCCGAAGATGCGCTGATCGACCTCGCCTATGCGCGGAACCTGCCGCTGGTCGCGACCAACCCAGCAAACTTCGCCGATCCGGGCGGCCACGCGGCGCACGATGCCATGCTCTGCATCGCCAATTCGACCCATATCGATGCGCCCGACCGGCCGCGTAGCCCGCGCGAATCCTGGATCAAGTCCGGACCGATGATGCGCGAGCTGTTCGCCGACCTGCCCGAGGCGCTGGCGAACACTCTGGTCATTGCCCAGCGCTGTGCCCTCTCCCCGCCCAAGCGCAAGCCGCTGCTCCCCAGCCTGGCCGGTGACAAGGAAGGCGAAGCGGCGATGCTGATCGAGCATGCCCGCGCCGGCCTCGAAAAGCGCCTCGCGCCCTATGGTGAGCTGCCCGAGGATGAGCGTCAGACCTATTTCGACCGGCTCGATTTCGAGACCGACGTCATCAACCGGATGGGCTTTGCCGGTTACTTCCTGATCGTGGCTGACTTCATCCAGTGGGCCAAGGCAAACGATATCCCGGTCGGGCCGGGGCGCGGTTCGGGCGCGGGTTCGGTCGTCGCCTGGGCGCTGACCATCACCGATCTCGATCCGCTGCGGCTGGGGCTGCTGTTCGAACGCTTCCTCAACCCGGAACGCGTCTCGATGCCGGACTTCGATATCGACTTCTGCGAAACCCGCCGCGGCGAAGTGATCCGTTATGTCCAGGCGAAGTACGGTGCAGATCACGTCGCCCAGATCATCACCTTCGGTAAGTTGAAGGCCCGCGCCGTGCTGCGCGATTGCGGCCGCATCCTGCAGATGAGCTATGGCCAGGTCGACCGCCTGTGCAAGATGGTGCCCAACCATCCGACCGACCCCTGGACCTTGCCGCGCGTCTTGAAT
>JAJTFU010000144.1 GCA_021299075.1 Novosphingobium sp.
GAACCTGGCTCAACCCCGATTTCGGCCTCGGCACTGTCGACCCCGAAGCGGATCACGGCCTTGGCGCGGGTGGCGAGGGCGAGGCATTCGGGATCGTCGGCATTCAGCGCGGTGACCGCTGCGGCGGCGAGGAAGTCCCCGAACAGCACCCGCAACTCTTCCATCGACTTGTGATCCAGGCTGACGTTGAGCAGCACGGATACGGCCGGACGATAAAGCGCGATCGAGCCATCGCTTTCGTCAACCTCGCTGACGAAGGTGTCGCCCTGGCCGACCCGCGCCGAGGCGAAGGGGGCGTCGGCGTGCGCGAAGTTCTTCATCACCGCGCCGTTCATGATCGTGGGATCGCGGTCGGCACTGGTCAGGATACAGCCGGTCATGCCGGTAACCGTGCTCTTGCCGCTGGTCCCGCCGATAGCAACCCCGCGCGGCGCAGCGTTGAACAGGCGGGCGAGCAGCTGTGCCCGGCTCATTCTCGGGCAGCCCAGTTCGCGGGCGCGGACCATTTCCGGCACGGTATCCTCAACCGCCGCTGAGGCGACCAGCACTTGGTCAGCTGAGATGATCCCGCTGCCGTCCTGTGGGAACAGGGTAAAGCCCTCTCGCTCCAGCCAGGCGAATTTCTCGGGCGTGCGGCCCTGGTCGCGGCTGCGGTCCGATCCCGCCAACACGGCTCCATGGCCCTTCAGGATCAGCGCCAGCGGCAGCATGCCGGACCCGCCGATGCCGCAAAAGAACCAGGGGTGTTGGGTGAGCTCGCTCATTCCGTTGCGCTACGCACCAAACGCGATGAACTCAACCTCCTCTTCGTCACCCCGGGCTTGACCCGGGGTCCCGCTGTCTTCACCCACGCTGCAAACAAAAGCGGGACCCCGGATCAAGTCCGGGGTGACGTTAAAGGCAAAGCCGGACTATAGAGGGCGCCATGCCCAATGTAGCGATCTGCGCCCCGTCTGCGGTCTTCATGAAGGAGGATGCGGAGCGCGTGCTGGCGCTGGCTGCGGCCGAGTTCCCCGGCGTCAAACTGCACGTCCACCCGCAGTGCTTTCTCAGCGAAGGCCACTTTGCCGGTTCCGACGCGGCACGGCTTGGGGCCCTGGTCGAATGCGCCAACGATCCGGCCTTTGACGCCGTGTGGTTCGCGCGGGGCGGCTATGGCGCGGCGCGAATTGCTGAAGATGCGCTCGCACAGTTCGATCATGCGGCGCAGGACAAGCTGTTCCTGGGCTATTCCGATGCCGGTACGTTGCTGGGCGGATTGTATCGCCAGAAGATCGGCCAGCCAGTCCATGCGCCGATGCCTGCCGACATTCGCCGCGCGCGCGGGGACGCGGCGGTGCGCCGCACGCTGGCCTGGCTGGCGGGTGACAGGTCCGGAGAAGAACCGCAGCGCGACCAGCACCCCACTGTTGCCTTCAACCTGATGACGCTGACCATGCTCTGCGGCACGCGGCTGATGCCGGGTCTGGCGGGCCATGTCGTGCTGGTCGAGGAGGTTAGCGAGTATCTTTACGCGGTCGACCGGCTGTTTTTCCACCTGACTGCGCACCTTGGCGGGATCGCCGGTTTGCGGCTGGGGCGGGTCAGCGAAGTGCCGGAGAACGACCGTCCGTTCGGCGCAGACGCCGAGGAAATCGCCCGGCTGTGGTGCCAGCGGCACGCCATCCCGTTCCTGGGCCGTGCGGACATCGGCCACGATATCGACAACAAGATTGTACCCTTCGGGCTTGCCCGCTGACGCGCCAGCCAATAGGCGCAGGCGCCTGAGCAATGGAGAGGGACCATGCGAGCATTTGTTTTCCCCGGTCAGGGTAGCCAGAAGGTCGGCATGGGTGCCGATCTCGCTGCAGCCAGCGCCGCCGCGCGCGCGGTGTTTGAGGAAGTTGACGACGCCCTGGGCCAGAAGCTCTCCGCGATCATGCGCGAAGGGCCGGAAGATGTTCTGACCCTGACCGAAAACGCCCAGCCGGCGATCATGGCCAATGCCATTGCCGTGCTGCGCGTGCTGGAACAGGAAGGCGGTATTACGCTCGCCGACACGGCCGATTTCGTCGCCGGGCATAGCCTGGGCGAATATACCGCGCTCTGCGCTGCCGGGGCCTTCAGCCTGGCCGATACGGCCCGGCTGCTGAAACTGCGCGGGCAGGCGATGCAGGCCGCAGTACCAGTCGGCGTCGGCGCAATGTGCGCGCTGCTGGGCGCCGATATCGACAAGGCCCAGAAGCTGGCCGAAGCGGCCGCGGAAGGCGAAGTCTGCACTGTCGCCAACGACAACGATCCCACCCAGGTCGTCCTATCCGGCCACAAGGGGGCGATCGAGCGGGCCATTGCCATGGTCAAGGACTTCGAGATCAAGCGCGGGATTGCCCTGCCGGTTTCGGCCCCGTTCCATTGCCCGCTGATGCAGCCTGCCGCCGATGCCATGGCTGAGGCCCTGGGCCAAACCCCGCCGGGCGCGCTGCGGGTGCCACTGTTTGCCAACGTCACCGCCGCTGTCGTCAGCGATCCGGCCGAGGTCAAGCGTCTGCTGGTCGAACAGGTCTGCGGCCGCGTCCGTTGGCGCGAAAGCGTGATTGCCATGCAGGCCGCCGGGGTCGACACATTCGTCGAGCTGGGCGGCAAGGTGCTCGGTCCGATGATCGGCCGCAGCGTCACCGATGTAACCGTGACCAGCGTGGTCGGCATGGCCGACATCGAAGCGCTGGCGAAGGAGCTGTGATCATGGACCGCATGTTCGATCTTTCCGGAATGACCGCCCTTGTCACCGGCGCCGCCGGCGGCATCGGCTCTGCGATCAGCCATGCCCTGGCCAAGCAGGGCGCGCGGCTGGCGCTGTCGGGGACCAACCCGTCCAAGCTGCGCTCGTTCCGCGAAGAACTGAACGACACCTATGGTCACGATCATGTTGAGATCACTTGCGATCTCTCGAATACCGAGCAGGTCGAGCACCTGATTCCGGCTACGGTCGATACGCTGGGCAAGATCGACATCCTGGTGAACAACGCTGGTATCACGCGTGACAACCTGACCATGCGGATGAAGGATGAGGAGTGGGAGCAGGTCATCAAGATCAATCTTGAAGCCGCCTTCCGCCTGATGCGCGCCGCGACCAAGCCGATGATGAAGGCCCGCTTCGGCCGGATCATCACCATCACCAGCGTCGTCGGCGCAACCGGCAACCCGGGCCAGATCAACTATGCCGCGGCCAAGGCGGGTCTGGTCGGCATGTCGAAATCGCTTGGGCAGGAGCTGGCCAGCCGCGGCGTGACCGTCAACTGCGTCGCCCCCGGCTTCATCCGCACCGCGATGACCGAAGTGCTGCCCGATGCCCAGAAGGACGCGCTAAACGCCCGCATCCCGATGGGACGGATGGGCGAGGGCGAGGACATCGGCGCAGCCGTGGCCTATCTGGCGAGCAAGGAGGCCGGTTACATCACCGGGCAGACGCTGCACGTCAATGGCGGGATGGCGATGCTCTGATCCAGCCTGAAAGGTTGGATTTATCCCCAGTTTCGCCCGGAATTCCGGCGCCTAACCTTGCTCCGCTAGGGGGCGACGCTAAGAACGAGTGACCGAATTTCCGGCGCTGCGGCCGATTCCGGCTGTGCACCTCCTTGGGGACGAAAGACCGACCATGAAGGCCACCATCGAACGCGCGACGCTCCTAAAGTGCCTGTCGCACGTCCAGTCCGTCGTCGAACGGCGCAACACGATCCCGATCCTTTCGAACGTGCTGATCGAAGCCGCGGCCGATGGCACGGTCAGGGTCATGGCAACCGACCTCGATCTGCAGGTCGTGGAATCGCTCGGGGCGGTTTCGGTTGAGAGCCCCGGCGCGATCACCGTTTCGGCCCACCTGCTGTTCGATATCGCGCGCAAGCTGCCCGATGGCAGTCAGGTCAGCCTGGAAACCGCCGACAACCGCATGGCGGTCAAGGCCGGGCGCAGCCGCTTTTCGCTGCCGACCCTGCCGCGCGATGATTTCCCGGTGATCGTCGAAGGCGATCTGCCGACCAGCTTCGAACTTCCGGCTGCCACCCTCGCCCAGCTGATCGATCGTACCCGCTTTGCGATCAGCACCGAAGAAACCCGCTATTACCTCAACGGCATCTTCCTGCACGTCACCGATGATGAGCTGAAGGCCGCTGCTACCGATGGCCATCGCCTGGCCCGCTTCACGATCAAGCGCCCCGATGGTTCGGAAGGCATGCCGGACGTGATCGTGCCGCGCAAATGCGTCGCCGAACTGCGCAAGCTGCTGGAAGAGGCGCTGGACGCCAATGTCCTGATCGACCTCTCGGCCAGCAAGATCCGCTTCACCCTGGGCGGTGAAAACGGCGTGGTGCTGACCAGCAAGCTAATCGACGGGACCTTCCCCGATTACAGCCGCGTCATCCCGACCGGCAATGACAAGCTGCTGCGGCTTGATCCCAAGAGCTTCTACGAAGGCGTCGACCGCGTGGCGACGATCGCCACCGAAAAGACCCGCGCGGTCAAGATGGCGCTGGATAATGACCGGGTGACCCTGTCGGTCACTTCGCCCGACAACGGCACCGCCTCGGAAGAAGTGCCGGCCGATTACAAGTCCGCCGGGTTCGAGATCGGCTTCAACGCCACCTACCTCAAGGATATCCTGGGTCAGATCGATGGCGATACGGTTGAACTGCACCTGGCCGATGCCGGCGCGCCGACCCTGATCCGTCAGGATGACAAGAGCCCGGCGCTTTACGTGCTGATGCCGATGCGCGTGTAATCCGCTTTACCTCGCTGCAAAGGCTTGGTTGAATGGGCGTGCCGATGGGTGCGCCCATTTCGCGTTAGGGAGAGAACAATGACCACCACCGTCCAGGTAAAGCGCGGCGCGCTGGCCGAAACCCGCATCGTTGACCATGCCGATGCCCCGCTGGGCGATGGCGAGGTGCGGCTGAAGGTGGAGAGCTTCTCGGTGACCGCCAACAACGTAACCTATGCCGTGGCCGGGGATGCCTTTGGCTACTGGAACTTCTTCCCGGGCGAGGGAGACTGGGGCGTGGTGCCGATGTGGGGCCATGCCGTCGTCTCCGAAAGCCGCCATCCCGAGATCGCCGTGGGCGAACGGGTCTATGGCTACCTGCCGATGGCTGACAGCGTTGACGTGCTGCCCACAGGGGTCA
>JAJTFU010000145.1:0-5152 GCA_021299075.1 Novosphingobium sp.
GGATGGCCGGCGATCGGGTGGAGCACCTTGTGCAGGTCGCTCTTCATGCGGGTACCCTTGCCCGCGGCAAGGACGATGACGGCTAGTTCGTGGCTCATGCCGCAGCCATGCCACCAAATGCTTGCCGATTCCAGAACGCTGCGCCACGGGGCTGGCGATGACTGCAATCCGCTTTGCGACCGTCGGCTTCGATCTTGACGGAACCCTGCTCGACACTTCGCGCGATCTGGGCGTGGCGCTCAACCATGCGCTCGCCAGCATCGACCGCCCGGCGGTGCCCGATGCCCAGGTGATGAACCTGATCGGGGGCGGATCGGGGCTGATGCTGCGCCGCGCGCTGGCCCTGACCGGCGGCGAGGACGGCGTCGATTTCGACGCGCTACGGCAAGTGCTGCTGGCCCACTATGAGGCCAATATCGCGGTCCATACTGCGCTCTATCCGGGTGGGGCCGCGATGCTCGACGCGCTCGACGAACGCGGCGTCAAGATCGCCATGGTCACCAACAAGCCGCAGCATCTGGCGGTGAAGCTGCTCGGCGAGTTGGACCTGCTCGACCGCTTCGCCTGCGTGATCGGCGGAGGCGGCGGCTATCCGCTCAAACCCGAGCCCGATGCGCTGAACGCGATGGTCGAACGTTCAGGCGGCGGCGCGGCGGCTTATGTTGGCGACACCACCTTTGATACTGGCGCAGCGCGCGCGGCGGGCCTGCCCTGCGTGGCGGTCAGCTTCGGGTTCAACGACAAGCCCGTGCACGAACTGGGCGCCGAAGCGGTGATCGACCACTTCGACGCCCTGATCCCGATGCTCGCGACGCTTTAGAAATCGAACTGCAGACGGCTCTGCAGCACGTTCACGCCGTAATTGCGCTGGTTGACCGGCAGGGTTGATGCCGCATCAACAATCGCCGCCTGCGGCCCGCCTTCCACCTCAACGCGGCCATAGTTCAGCATTAGGCGCAGGTAATCGTTGAGGTACCAATTGACCCCCACGATGTAGCTCGACTGCGTGCCGCCCCGGCCCAACCGGCTGTTCAGTGCGGCCAGGCTGGTGGTTCCGGTGGCGAAATTGTTGGTCGGGCCGTTGACCAGATCATCATCTGACAGATCGAGGTACTCATACCGCCCGATGATCTGGATCGCCCCGGCCCCGCCCTTGCTGATCGGCTTCAGCACCTTGGTCCGCGACCAGGTGCCGTCGCCGCGCTTGTAGCCGCGGGTTTCGCCGGTCAGGAAATATCCGACTTCGCCATATGCGCCGAAGAAGCCCGGATTGGCTACCGGAACCACGGCCGAATTTCCGCCGGAAAAGGCATCGTTGCCGCTCGCCAGATCGCCGGCGCGATAGCCGCGTGTCTTCAGCCACTGCGCCTCGCTGGCAATATGCAAGGGTCCGAAGATTCCTGCCGCTTCGAGCCCCAGGATTGAATCGCCCTTGGCTGCGAAATTGCCGGTATCGACAAAGCGCACGTCGGTCAGCTGGCTGCCCGGCCGGGCGCGATAGCGTGCCAGTTGATTGGTCGAAGGCATGTTGGTGCCGGTCGAAGTGCCGCCGGAAATGTTCGAAGCGAAATCGCGGTACTGGTAGTTGACGCCCAGGTGCAGCTGGCCGCCCAGTGCCTTTGGCATCCAGGTCAGACGGCCAGCGCCAATCCAGCCATTGTTGTCGAGACTGCTGTCCATCGCGTGAGCAGCAAAGACGGCCACTTCGGCGCGCCAGTCATCGTTCTTGCCGCGATAGGCCAGCGCCGCACCAAGACGGCGCGAATTGAGGAAGGCATCATTGAAGGTTGCGCGCTCGATCATCGAAATGTTGTTCGAGCTGGTGATCTGCTCAATGCCATTGAGAGTCTCGAAATTGCCGACCCGTACCACCAGCGGCGCGTTGCTGGGGGTATAGGAGACGATGACGTCCGCCAGCGAGACATTGCTATTGGCAAAGTCCAGTTCGGCCTTGTAGCCGAGGCCGCCCGGCATGGTGCCTTCCGCCCCCAAACGAACCCGGCGGACGCGGACATTGCCGCCCAGGCTGGGGTTGGTCAGCGCACCGGGAGAGGAGATCGTCCCGGCATCGAGGTGCAGGCGCCCGCGCGGCTTGAAACTCCAGCCGTCCTTGGTCGAAAGCTCAGGAGCACCCTTCCAGTTGACGGCGAAGGCCGGCTCGGCGCTCTTCGCGGCCTTGGTGGCGCTGGCAGCATCGGACTTGGCCGCTTCGGCCTGGGCGAGCGCCGCGGCGGCGCGGGCTTCGGCGCTTTCGGCGCGGGCCTTGGCGCTATCGAGCTGGCCTTCGAGGCTGTCGACCCGGGCGGCCAGCGCCTGCATCTGCGCGCGCATTGCGGCGAGTTCCTCGCGCATGGCGGCGTCTTCCTTGGCCCCGGCCAGCGCAGGGCTGGCCCAGCCCAGTGAAACGGCCACGGCTACTGCCGAAATCCCCAGTCCGGTCTTCATCCCCATCGTCCTTCCTGAACTCAATTGTTGCGATTCGCAGACGGTCTTAGGACGTCTAAGTGACAGTATTTTGACAATGCAGTGTCGGCTTCCGCTACGGCAACGGCATCACCTTTCTAGGCTGTTGAAAGCGGAGGAAAGCCGTGCCAGTGCAGCCAGCGCTTCCCCAGCGGGATCCAACAGATTTTAGTGGAGCTAAGCCAATGACCATTTCTTTCAAGGACCGTGTTGCGATCGTTACTGGTGCCGGCGGCGGCCTGGGCCGTTCCTATGCGCTCGAGCTGGCCAAGCGCGGCGCCAAGGTCGTCGTCAATGACCTGGGCGGCAGCCGCGATGGCACCGGCCATTCCGACGCCGCGCTGAAGGTGGTCGAAGAGATCAAGGCGATGGGCGGCGAGGCCATGTCGAATGGCGGCTCGGTCACCGAACTGGCGCAAATGGAAGAAATGGTCGCCAAGGCCAAGGAAGCCTGGGGCGGCGTGCATATCCTGATCAACAACGCCGGCATCCTGCGTGACAAGAGCTTCGCCAAGATGACCATGGAAGACTGGAAACTGGTGATCGACGTTCACCTGAATGGCAGCGCCAACTGCACCAAGGCGGTGTGGGACCTGATGCGCGAACAGGCCTATGGTCGCATCCTGATGACCGCCAGCAGCACCGGCCTGTTCGGCAACTTCGGCCAGGCCAACTATGGCGCGGCTAAGCTGGGTCTGGCGGGCTTTACCAAGACCCTCGCCCTCGAAGGCGCAAAGTACAACGTTCGAATCAACACCCTTGCCCCCGTGGCCGGTACCCGCATGACCGAAGACCTAGGCATGCCCGAAGCGCTGTTCAACGCGCTGAAGCCGGAAAACGTCGCGCCGATGGCCCTCTACCTCGTCAGCGAAGACGCTCCGACCAACATGATCTGCGGCGCCGGCGCCGGTGCCTATCATGCCGCCTATGTCACCCTGACCCCGGGCGTTGCCCTCCCCGCCGATGAACGCACGCCGGAAGGCATCGCCGCGCACTGGGATCAGATCATTGACCGCACCGGCGAAATCGTCCCCCAGTCGGGCGGCGAACAGAGCGCCGTGGTCATGGCCGCCCTCGCCAAGATCGGCGGCCTGGGCTGACCAGCGCTCCCACTGTATTGACACAGTAATACACATCGGGCATCCTCCGCCGACAACAGGTGGAGGATGCCCATGTATAGCGAATCCGAACTGCAATCCGCAGTCGCCGCCGGAGCGCTAAGCCGCGAAGCAGCGCAGGCGCTGCGCGATCATGCCAACGGGATGCGCAATGCGCCCGTGGCCGATGAAGAACATTTCCGGCTGATCACCGGGTTCAACGATATCTTCGTGACCATTGCGGCAGTGCTGCTGCTGGTGGCCTGTGCCGGGATCGGCGGAGCGATTGCGGCCGGCGCAGGCGGGCTGCTGGTGGCGGGGGCGTCCTGGGCCATGGCCGATTTCTTTACCCGCAAGCGCCGCATGGCCCTGCCCTCGATCGTGCTGCTGCTGGCCTTTGTCGGCGGCGTGATCGCTGTGCCGGTCGAGATCATCGATGCAACCAATCCAAAGTTCAGTGACCAGGTTTCGGCGCTGATCGGCGCGGCAATCGCCCTACTGGCCGGCGCCGCCGCGCTGCTCCACTGGCGGCGCTTCATGGTGCCAATCACGGTGGCCGCAGGCACGGCCGCGCTGGCGGCCACGGTGGTGGCGCTGATCATGGCGGCGATCCAGCCGATCGTCGGCCGTGACGGAATGGAGAACGTGCTGCTGTGGCTGCTGTTCGGCTCCGGCCTGGTCGTCTTCGGCTTTGCCATGCGCTGGGACATGTCGGACCGGGGCCGCGAGACTCGCCGCAGCGACGTGGCCTTCTGGCTGCACCTGCTGGCCGCACCGATGATCGCCCACCCGCTGTTCCATGCCCTGGGAGTGACCGAGGGGCAGAACATCGGTGCCCTGGCTGCACTGGGCGTAGTCGTGATCTATGTGCTGCTCGGCCTGGTTGCCCTCGCGGTCGATCGCCGCGCGCTGCTGGTTTCGGCGCTGGCCTATGTGCTGACCGCCATGACCCTGCTGTTCCGCGAGTTCGGCATGGTCGAACTGAACATGGCCGTGACCGGGCTGGTAATCGGCTCGGCGCTGCTGACGCTATCGGCCTTCTGGGGCCCGATCCGGCGAGCAGTGGTGGCGCCCCTGCCCGACCAGTGGCGCGGACGGCTGCCAGCTACTGCCTGAACAAGGCCTAAGACAAAAATCGGGGCGGCGGGCTGGTCCTGCCGCCCCGTTTGCATTGCTGGGTGTTGCCTAGTCCTCGACCACCTTGAGCAGGCGCCGCTCTAGCGGAAACAGCACGCCGGACAATTCGTGCCCGCGCTTCAGCACCTGGCCGCCTTCGCCGTAGAGCGTCCACATCCCCTGCTTGGCGCGCAGTGCGGGGCGCGTCTCGATCCGCGCCTCGGGCCGTTCGGCGGCGCGCCGAAAGCCACTGAAGCTGGCGGCGTCGCGGTCAAAGTTCATCGCGTAGTCGCGCCACAATCCGGCTGCGACCATCCGGCCATAGAGATCGAGGATCCGCTGCAGTTCATCCCGCTCAAACCCGACCTGGGCCGTCCGTGCGGCCTGGAGCGGAAAGGGCGTGACAACTGCGCTCAAGCAGCGCCACCGCGCTTGCGGCCAGTGCTCTGCTTGGCCGCCTTGGCATCACGCTCTTC
>JAJTFU010000145.1:5252-7812 GCA_021299075.1 Novosphingobium sp.
GCTTTTGCAGGGTCTCGATCTCGCACTGCAGGATCTCCAGCTTCTGCGTCGCGGGGTCGAACCGTTCGGAGCAGGGGGTGCCATAGGGCACGAAATTCTGGGTCTCGGGCCGAACCTCCATTGGGGTCGGCTTGGCCGGAATGCCCAGCATCGTTGCGCCTTCGGGCACGTCCTTGGTCACCACGGCATTGGCGCCGATCCGCGAATCCTTGCCGACGTAGATCGGCCCAAGGATCGCCGCGCCCAGACTGATGATCACGCCATCGCCGATCGTCGGGTGGCGCTTGCCGCCCACGCCGTTGGTGGGATTGGTGCCGCCCAGGGTAGAGCCCTGGTACATGGTCACGTTATCGCCGATCTCGGCCGTTTCCCCGATCACCACAAAGCCGTGGTCGATAAAGAAATTGCGCCCGATCTTCGCGCCAGGATGGATGTCGATCGCGGTCATGAAGCGGCTGAAATGGTTGACCAGCCGGGCCAGGAAATAGAGCCGCGCGCGGAACAGCCGGTGCGCGACACGGTGGAAGCCCAGCGCCCAGACCCCCGGATAAAGCATTATTTCCCAGCGCGAGCGAACCGCCGGATCGCGGGACCGGATCGATTCCAGATAGGTGATGAAACGTCCCGGCATAAACTTCCCCATCCGCCGCGAATTGTCCCACAGGGACCGGTTCAAAGCAAGCGCGGCTCGTCTGGTCCCAGCACCGCCTCAAGCGCCGCGCGCCAGATGGCTGGACCCGGCGACGCCTTGCGCTCCAGGCTGAGCCGATCGATCGCGGCGACGACCTGCTCAACCCCCATGTGGGTGCGCTCGATCCGCGGGACAAGATAGGCCGCCGCATCAGGACCCAGGGCCAGCCCGCGTTGCTCGGCATGGACGGCGATCAGCTCGGCCAGCATGGCATCGTCCGGCGCGCCAATCTCAAGCTGGAGCACGGCTCCGAGGCGCGAGCGCAGGTCGGCCAGGCCGATCTGCCAGCCGCTAGGCGCGGCACTGCGCACCAGCAGCAGCGGCACGGCGCTTTCCTGCGCGCGGTTCCAGCGGTGGAACAGTTCAGTTTCGTCGATCCGGTCAGCGTCGTCGA
This sequence comes from Novosphingobium sp., assembly GCA_021299075.1. GTDB lineage: Bacteria > Pseudomonadota > Alphaproteobacteria > Sphingomonadales > Sphingomonadaceae > Novosphingobium. Next base: position 6,338 of record JAJTFU010000145.1, read on the forward strand.
TCGCCTCGCCCAGGCCGCTTTCGGCAAACCAGCGCGCGATCAGCGACTTGCCGCAGCGTGGCGGGCCAGCCAGCACAGCAGTGCGGAAGGGCCAGGTTTCAGCCACGGCGCAGGCTTCCAGCACGGTGGCATTGGCAGTGCCGACGACAATGCGGCTTGGCCCCGCCCCGGCGGCCTGGAGTGGCAGCGCGATCTGGCTCATCAGCGCCGGATCGACAGGGCGCCGGCCCCCACAGTCACGCGCCAGCCGCGCGCGCGCAGGGCATCGGCCAGGCCCGAGATTTCGCCCGCATAGGTCACTCGCATCACCGAAGTGCCGCCCATCGCCAGGCTGGTGGTCGAAGCCCCCTGCACCCCAGGCGCGCCGCGCACCGCCGCCAGTGCGGCATCGACCGCTGAGGCATCGGGTGAGGCGAACTGGACCGTGAAGGTCGAAAGGGCGGCCGGGGCGCTGCTGGTTGCCGTTGGCGTTGGCGCAGCTGCGGCATCCGTGGAGGTGGCGGCGTTCTGCTCGGCCCGGCGCGCGGCTTCGACCAGAGCGGCAAGGCCGGCGTCCATCTGGCCCGAATTGTTGAGCGTGGCGTCTGGCTTCAGCACGCCATCGGCCAGCGCCCGGGCATAGATCGCATCGATCCGCTGCACAGCCATAGCGAGCATGGCCGGCACCCCGGCCTCGTCATTGGCAGAGAGCGTGAAGCTTTCAAGGAACCGGTTGTCGGGGCCGTAACGCGCGGTGAAAGTGCCGCGCACCGGGCCGCCCGGCCACTGCCGTTCGAGCCGGGCTTCGGGAATGATCACGTCGGCCGCGCCAAACTGGTCCAGCACATTGCGCCACCAGGCACGGCTGCGGCGCTGGGGCTGGCCGGCGGTGAGCAGCAGCGAATCGCCGCCCGCGCCGATCGGGCGGACATAGTCGATCGGGCTGGCCCCGGCGTTGAATGCGGCCCAGGCTGCCTGCCAGGGCCCGCGCACTTCGAACACCTGGGCAACCCCGCCCGAGCGCAGTACGGGGATCACCAGCAGCGGCGCAGAGTGGGCTCCGGCCGTACCCTTGCCGCCGATGTATTGTCCGGCGCGGGCGCGGTCGAAGACCACGCCCAGGGTCGCGATATAGCGCCGCGGGCCGATCTGTTCGCGCTCCACCACTACGGAGGCGACCATGCTTTCGATCACGCCCTCGGCCATCGGCGGGCCGCCAGCCTTGGCCCAGGCCAGCTTCTGCGCCTCACGCCAGCCGTTGAGCCGCGCCTCCTCGGGCGAATTGCCGGTGGTTTCAACCTGGATCCCGGTGATCGCGATGTCGGCCGAAGAGGCGACCGGCGTGATCCCGCGATCGCCCTCGATCTGCGCGATCAGCCGTTCCGGCCCGATCACGGCAAGCGCCAGCAGCAGCGCTGCTCCAAGCCCGCCAAGCAGGGTGGCGGCAGGGTCGGGACGCCAGCGAAGCGGCAGGGAAGGGAGTGATGCGACAGCCA
>JAJTFU010000146.1 GCA_021299075.1 Novosphingobium sp.
CATGGCCGAAGATGCAGGCGTGTTCTGCCTGGGTGAGGACGTCTCCGCCAAGCAGGGCGGCGGCGTGTTCAAGATCACCTCGGGCCTGACCGAGAAGTATGGCGAGCACCGCGTCCGCGCGACGCCGATTTCGGAAACCGCCATCGTCGGCGCGGCGGTTGGCGCGGCGCTGGCCGGGCAGCGGCCGATTGCCGAGATCATGCTGATGAACTTCGTTGGCGTCTGCATGGACCAGATCGTCAACCACGCCGCCAAGCTGCGTTTCATGTCGGGCGGGCAGACCAATGTCCCGCTGGTGATCCGCACCACTACGGGGGTCGGCGTAGGCTTCGGCGGGCAGCACTCGGACATGCTCGAGGCCTGGTTCGCCCATGTTGCCGGCATCCACGTGGTGACGCCGTCAAACGCCGCCGACGCGCGCGGGCTGATGCGCGCCGCGATCGACTGCAACGATCCGGTGATCTTCATCGAGAATATCCTGTGCTACGGCCTCAAGGCCGAGGACCCGGGGCCGGGCTACCGCGTGCCGCTGGGCAAGGCCGCGGTTGCACACGAGGGCAGCGACATCTCGCTGATCACCTATGGCCGCACCGTGCTCGATGCTCTGGCCGTGGCGGACGAGCTAGCCAAGGAAGGCATCTCGGTCGAAGTGATCGATCTGCGCACCATCGCTCCTTACGACGAGGCGACCGTGCTGGCTTCGGTCCGCAAGACCGGGCTGGCGATCACCCTGCACGAGGCCGTCCGGCCGTTCGGCACCGGGGCAGAGATCGCCGCCAATATCCAGGAGAAGTGCTGGGATAGCCTGAAGGGCCCGGTTCGCCGGATCGGTGGCACCTTCTCACCCGTCCCCTTCGCGACCGTGCTGGAACAGGCCTGGATCCCGAACAAGGGCCAGATCATCGGCCAGATCAAGGCCGCGCTGGGGAAGGGCTGATGGCTACCGAAATCCGCATCCCCAAGCTGGGCATGAGCGCCACCGAAATGACCCTCCTCGAATGGATGTTCGGCGATGGCGATCAGGTGACCGAGGGTGAGGTCATCTACACCGTCGAAACCGACAAGACGACCGCCGAGATCGAGGCTCAGGCCTCAGGCATCATTCGCCCGACCGGTGAGGAAGGCGCGGTCTACCAGGTTGGTGACCTGATCGGGACGATCGAATGACCGGCCCGGCGGGTAAGCTGCTGGCCGAGGTCTACCGCCTCGCCGGCCTGCGCGACTGGGACGGCGTCGCCGCGCTCTGTGCGCCGGACTTCGTGGTCTATGAAGCGCCCGGGCTGCCCTACGGCGGCGAATGGCGCGGGCAGGACGCGCTGCAACGCGTGGCCACCGCGATGTACGGCACCTGGGAGACCGCCAAGGTCGACATTCACGAAATCGTCGGCGGCAAGGAGTGGGGCGTGGTCGTGCTGACGCTCACCATGACCTCCAAGCGCACCGGCCGCACCTTCAGCCAGACCGTCAACGAAGCGGGCCGGTTCAAGGACGGAATCCTGCAGGAACTGCGGATCCACTACTTCGACGCGGCCGAGGTGGCGGCCGAGGCCTGAACCTCAGGTCGGTTTGGTCCAGTCCCACTGCTTAAGCCAGACGTTCATCCGCAGCGGATGGACATCCAGCAGCTTGGCGGTTTCGCGCGGATCGACCACCAGCGGGCTTTGGGCTTGCGTGTTGTAGAAGCTATAGAACTTGGCCATCCCCTGATAGGGCGTACCGGGCAGCAGTTCGCGCGATCCAGTGACCAGCTCACTCATGTTGGCGGCAAAGTCATCGGGATCGAGGCTGCGGAACTCGATCCGCCGCCCGACCTCGGTTGACAGGCGCAACGCCACTTCGTCCCCGGTCAGCGCCTCTGGCCCGCCAACCGGCACATGCTGCCCATCGGCGCGATTGGTTTCGAGCGCGGCGGCCATGTATTCGGCTACGTCGGACAATGCGATCCAGCTGATCTTGAGGCCCGGCGCGGCCGGATAGGCGAAGATCCCGCGGGAAACGATCGAGGGTTTGGACCAGACCCGGATGATGTTGTCCATGAACACGGTCGGTTCGATGAACACGCAGGGGATGCCGGTTTCGGCCAGCGCCCGCTCGATGTCGCGGCGCCCGTCGTGGGCGGTCAGGTCAAGATCGTGATCGGCCACGAAGCAGCTGGTGTTGAAGACGATCTTCTGCAGGCCCGATCCGCGTGCGCCGGCGGCAATGCTGGCGCCCATCGCGGCGGCCTTGGCCCGGTCGAACTCGAACGGCAGATGCATCACCAGCGCATCCTGGCCGGCAAAGGCGGCAGCCAGGCTGGCGCTGTCGGTAATGTCGGCGTGCACCGTCCTGAGATCGGGGAAAGGCGTGCCTGCCATGGCATCGGCCCGCCGCGCCCCGGCGGTGACGGCAAAGCCGCGCCGCTGCAGCGCATTGACCAGCGGGATGCCCTGGTCCCCGGATGCCCCCAGGACGATGACCTTGTGGATGGTCATGGTGCGGACCGCCCCGCCTTAACCCGGCAGCTCCCCGTTGATGTATTTCATCAGCGTGGTCTGGAAGTGGCGCACGCGGCTGTCCTGATAATGGCCCAGCTCCATGACGCCATTGGCCGATGCCTTCATGCCGGTCTGGACGTGCGGCAGGTTGGCCAGGTCCTGATCGAACACCCCGGCCAGCGCCTCGCCCATCTTGTCCTTGGCCCAGGCGAAGGGCTGGTCCTCGGGGATCACGGTCTTTTCGACTGCGCGCGGACGCTCTTGACCCTTCGGAGTCGGGAACAGCAGGCGGATTTCCATGGTGCACCAGTCCGGCGTGTCACCCGGCAGCCAGCGATAGACCAGGGTCGGCAGGTAGCCGATCCACGGCGAGAAATTGGGGAAGATGTTGTAGGTGAAATTGTCGAGGATTTCGGCGTCAGACTTGTCCGAATAGTCATAGCCATACTGCGTCTGGAAGCCTTGACGACTGGCTTCGGCCAGCAGCTTGCGGGCCTGGAGCGGATCGTTCTCGTCAAGCGAAGCTGCATCCGTGCTGGCGCTGAAGCGGCGGTTGGTGCTGGCATCGCTGCCGCCCGAAAACTCGCCCATCTTGTCGAGGATGTACTGCTGGCTCTTGCCCGCCATGTGCGGGCTGAGCACGCCCGATGGGGTGATCGCGCGGTTGAAGTTGTCACCGATCAGATCGTAGCGGGTATTGGCATCGCCCAGGAAGGGCAGCAGCTGCGGGTGCGTGGTAACCGAATGCCAGGCTTCCATGAAGGCCTCGGCCGTGGCCTTCCAGTTGGCCGGTACCTTCCGCGCCACCCACATGCCGGTGTAGCGGTTTTCAAAGTCATAGGCGTCGTAATGATCGGCCGCCGGGCCCAGCCATTCCTTGAAATCGGGAATGGTCTTGTTCTCCGTGATCATCACGAAGCCCTGCCAGACATTCACCCGCACTTCGGGCAGGCCCATTTCCTTGCCTTCGAGGTGCTTGAAGTCCCAGGCGCAGGGGATTTCCTTGAGCGAACCGTCGTTGTTCCAGGTGAAGCCGTGGAAGGCGCAGCGCAGCTGGGTGGCGCGGCCCGACTTGGTCATCAGCTTGCGGCCGCGGTGGAGGCAGACGTTGTAGAAGCCGCGCACGCTGCCATCCAGCTGGCGGACCAGCAGGAACGACTTCTCGTTGATCTCAAACACCACGGTATCGCCCGGATCGGGCATTTCATCTTCGCGCGCGGCGAACAGCCAGACGTTGGGCCACATCCGCTGACGCTCGAGCCGGGCAAAATCTTCGCTGATATAGGGTTCGATCGCAATCGGATCGTCCGGCATGTCGATGTTCGATTCCTCGAACAGATAGTCCGGAACCCGGCGGGTATCGCCTTCCAGCATCTCCGTATAGGTCATGCCGGGGCAGCGATCTTCGCGCTCGATCTTGGTCAATTCATTCATCGGACACCCAACCTCACTGTCCATTTGCGCAGTATTCTAGGCTTCCAAACTGCCACAGATTGGCAGGAACGCATCCTAGCGTAACTGTGAGGAGGAACCCGATTATGGCCGTCAAGGGACTCGCCCGGCTTGGTCCTGTCATGCAGCTGGCCTGGCTGCCGGAAGACTTCGATGCCGCGCTGGAGCACTGGACGAAGACCATGGGCGTCGGCCCGTTCTTCATCATGGAGAACATCGCGCTGGCCGACATGCGCTATATGGGCCAGCCGACCAATGCGGTCTTTACCCTGGCGCTGTCCTATTGGGGCGACACCCAGATCGAGCTGATCCGCCCGGAAAACGATGCGCCCTCGATCTATAACGGACCTTACGCCGTGCGCGACCGGATACACCACACCTGCCTGCTGGTTGACGATATTGCCGATGGCTATGCGGCCTGCGCGGAACATGGCGCGAAGATCCTGGTCGAGGGCAAGGTCGGGGACAGCGGCGGGGTGATCTATGCCGATCCGGGTCACGGGCCAGGCTCCGTCGTCGAAATTCTGCAGCCGCAGCCCGGCACGGCCGACCTGTTCAACATGATGAAGCAGGCCGCCGCCGCCTGGGACGGCAGCGACCCGATCCGGAAGCTCGGCTAGCGGTTCAGTCGCTGGCGCCGAGGTAGCCCAGCTGGCCGGCCTTGAAGATCGTCTGGGCGCGGTTGACCGAGTCCAGCTTTTCGCCCGCGCGGTGGATATGATAGCGGATCGTGGCATGGCTGCGGCCCAGGATCATGCTGATCTCCTTGTCGGTCTTGCCAATCGCGGCCCAGCGCAGGCATTCCACCTCGCGCTTTGACAGCACACAGTCCGACCGGATCCGCCGCTTGGTGCGGTTGGCCTGGGTATAGCCGGCAATGAACCGCCGGGTCAGCTGACCCAGCAGGTTGCCATGCTCGACGAATTCGGCCGACAGGTCTTCCTTGCTGCGGTCCATGCTGATGAAACTGTTGGCCGAAATCTGCCCGAACGGCAGGTGGACCGGAATGACGATCGCCGCCTTGCACAGGGCGCGGCGCTCGAAATCGGTGATGTCCATCTCATCCAGGTAGGAATTGCGCCAATAGCCATGGAAGCCGTGGCGGTTGGCCCAGAACGGCTCGCTTTCATAGCGGCAGGCACGCGGCAGGGGGGAGTGCAGCGCCAGGCGATGATCTTCCCACCAGCGCACGCCATCGTCGAGCCAGCGGAAGA
>JAJTFU010000147.1 GCA_021299075.1 Novosphingobium sp.
GCCGCCGCGCTATTGTCGCCCATTCCCGCAAAGGGCTCCCACTCGGTTCCTTCGGCGATCCCCAGGCTGGCGCGATAGTCGGCCATCTGGGTCGGGTTCATCAACCCTGCGTGGTTATCCTTGTGGCCCTGGAACGGCAGGCCATAGCCCTTCACCGTATAGGCGATGAACAGCGTCGGGACCTCGTCCTGCGCGCGCTCGAAGGCATCGACCAGCGTTTCGATGCAGTGCCCGCCCAGGTTGAGCTTCAGCCGCGATAGGCCATCATCATCGAAGCTGGCGATGAGGTCGAGCGCGGCCTTGTCGCCCGCCAGATCGGCGTTCAGCCGGGCGCGCCAGGCTGCGCCGCCCTGATAAGTCAGCGCGGCATATTCGGCGTTGGGGCAATCGTCGATCCACTGGTCGATCGCCTTGCCGCCGGGGCGCTTGAATACCTCGCGCTGCAGCTTGCCGTGTTTGATCGTGATCACGCGCCAGCCGCAGGTCTCGAAGATGTCGTCAAAGCGGCGGAACATGCGGTCGGCGGTCGTGCTGTCGAGCGACTGGCGGTTGTAATCGACGATCCACCAGCAATTGCGGATGTCGTGCTTGTAGCCTTCGATCAGGCACTCATAGATGTTGCCTTCGTCCAGCTCGGCATCGCCCATCAGCGCGATCATCCGCCCGGCTTCGCCTTCGGGCAGCTGGCCGTGGGCGATCAGGTAGTCCTGCACCAGGCTGGCAAAGGCCGTGACCGCGACCCCAAGACCGACCGAGCCGGTCGAGAAATCGACCGGGATCTTGTCCTTGGTCCGGCTGGGATAGGACTGCGCCCCGCCCAGGCCGCGGAAGGCCTTGAGCTGATCCAGGCTCTGGTTGCCGAGCAGGTAGTGCAGGGCATGGAGCACCGGCCCGGCGTGCGGCTTTACCGCCACCTTGTCCTGCGGGCGCAGGGCATGGAAATAGAGCGCGGACATGATCGCGGTCATCGAGGCGCAGCTGGCCTGATGCCCGCCGACCTTCAGCCCGTCGCGGCTCTCGCGCAGGTGGTTGGCGTTGTGGATGATCCAGGCCGATAGCCAGCGCAGGCGCTGGTCAATCGTTTCCAGGGTGCGGATCAGTTCGGCACGCGAATCTTTCTTGGGCATGGGCGGCCCTTAGCCTGCCACGGCTTGTTCCGCATAGGCGGCAATCGGGGCAGCTTCGCCATTCTGGCGCATGATCGCCTTGACCCGGAAATAGCGATAGAGCCCGGCATCGCCCATCCGGCTGGGGCCCATACCGGACTGCTTGAACGAGCAGTTCTCGGCATCCCAGACCCCGGCCGTCATCGAGCCGTCGTTGATCGAGATCGCCCCGGCCTCGAGCCGCTCGCCGACCTTCTCGGCTTCGGCCGGATCGCCGATCACGGCGGCGGAGAGGCCATAGATCGTGTCGTTCGCCAGCCGGATGGCCTCTTCGACATCGTCATAGATCGTCACCGGGATGACCGGGCCGAAGGTTTCTTCGGCGATGATGGCCATGTCGGGGGTGACGTCGGTCAGGATCGTCGGGCGCAGGTACTTGCCGCCGCCCAGCGTCTCGACCTGGCCGCCATGCAGCACCTTGGCGCCCTGGGCCACGGCGGCGTCGATCTGCGCCTGGACCTTGTCGGCCTGGGGCGGGAAAATGAAGGGGCCGATGTGGCCCTGGGCGATATCGGGATAGTTGAACGCGACGCCCTTGGCCTGCTCGACCAGCGAGGACAGGAAGGCATCGGCCAGGCTGCGGTGGACATAGAGCCGCTCGATCGACTGGCAGGCCTGGCCATTGGCCGCGACGCTGGAGCGCAGCGCGATGCTGGCCGCGTTGACTGGATCGGCCGAGGGCAGGACGATCATCGGGTCCTTGCCGCCCAGTTCAAGATTGGCCGGGATGAAGGCAGCGGCGGCCGCTTCGGCCACCTTGCGTCCGGTCGCGACCGAGCCGGTGAAACAGACGTAATCGACATTGCCAACAATCGCCTTGCCGGTCTCGGCATCGCCCTCGACAATGGCGAGGACCTTGGCGAGTTCGGGCACGGCGGCAACGGTCTCGCGCAGCACCGGGATGAAGCGGGGCGTGATCTCGCTCGGCTTGATCAGCGCGGCGCAGCCGGCCAGCAGTGCCGGGATCGCGTCGATCAGCGCCAGCAGCATGGGGAAGTTCCACGGCGCGATCACGCCGAGCAGTTGGTAAGGGACGTGGCGGTTGCTGATGGTGACGCCGGGCGTGGCGCTGGGCACGTCCTTCAGGTCCAGCGCGGCGATCATCGCCGGGCCGGTGGCAGCCCAGCGGCGCAGCGTGCCGGCGACGCTGAACACTTCGACATGGGCGATGGCGACGCGGCCCGTATCGACGCTGAGCTTGGCGACCAGATCACCGGCGCGCGCCTCTATAGCCTCGGCCCACTTGACCAGCACGGCGGCGCGGGCTTCGGCGCCCAGCGCCAGCCAATCCGGTTGCGCGGCGCGCAGACGGCGGGCAATCGCGGCGATCTCTGCTGCCGGTACGGCCTCGATCGCATAGTCGGTTTCGCCGGTGCGGGGATTGCGGACGGGGATGGTCATGGGGAGGCTCCTGTTCGCGCACACCTTTGCCGGGCTGCGCAAAGTTGTCCAGACAACTTTTAGGGTGAAGGGGTGTCCTGCGTCAGCAGGGTGCCGAATTCGTGCAGGTCGGCGAGCTGGTCACGCAGGCTGTCGGTCGAACCGGTCTGGCGCAGCACGGCAAGATGGGCCGGCCCTTGCCGGATAAAGCCGTGCAGCAGGACCAGCGGGTGCAGGGCAATGACATAGCCCAGGGCCTGAAGCTCGGCGGCGGTCGAGACCGGGCTGATTCCGCCTTCGACCAGATTGTGGACCAGCGGCACTGCGGGGAGGGCGGCGGCAATGGCCTCCATCTCGGCCACCGTTTCCGGCCCTTCCAGGAAGACCAGGTCGGCACCGGCCTCGGCATATGCGCAGGCCCGGTCGAGCGCGGCGGCAAAACCTTCGACGCTGCGGGCATCCGTCCGCGCGATCACCAGCATGGAGCCGCGCCGCGCATCGAGCACGGCCTTGAGCTTCTCGATGTACTCTGCCGCCGGGATCACCGCCTTGCCGGCCAGGAAGCCGCAGCGTTTGGGGAAAAGCTGGTCCTCCAGCTGGATCGCGGTGGCGCCCGCAGCTTCGAGCACGCGGGCCATGCGGACCGCGTTGTCCGCGTTGCCAAAGCCCGTGTCGGCATCGACGAACAGAGGCAGGTCAGAGACTTCACGGATGAGCTGCACCGCCTGGGCCAGTTCGCTCATGGTGACCAGCCCCATATCGCGCCGCCCGTGCCGCGCCATCGATAGCGCCCCGCCAGAGAGGAACGCTGCGGGAAAGCCGGCCTGCTCGACCAGCCTGATCGACAGACCGTCCCAGACCCCGGGCAACGACAGCACCTGCCCCCGCGCATGGCCGGGCACGGCAGCGGCAAGGGCGGCGTGGCGGTGGGCGGAGGACAGGCTCTCGGTCCAGATCGAGGCGGCGAGGCCATATTCGCTGTCGTTCCCGGCGCGGACCACTTCATCGAGTTCGCTGTAGCGCTGGGCGACCACGACCGGGCCGAAGATTTCCTCGCGCACCACGGCCATGTCGGGGGTCACGTCGGTCAGCACGGTCGGGGTGATAAAGCTGGCGTTCGGCCCAGCGGTTTCGCCCCCGGCGATCACGCTGGCCCCGGCCTTGCGGCCATCGGCGATGTATTGGGCAACCTTGGCGGCGTGGTGCTGGCTGACCAGCGGGCCCATCTGGGTCGTCTGGTCGAGCCCGTGGCCGAGCACCATGCCCTGGGCGGCACCGGCAATGCCTTCGACCACCTGGTCGAACACCGAATCATGGACATAGAGCCGCGAGCCGGCGACGCAGACCTGGCCGCCGTTGAAATAGATTGCATTGGCCGCGCCCGGGATGGCCATGGACAGGTCGGCATCGGGCAGGATGACCACGGGTGACTTGCCGCCCAGTTCCAGCGTCAGCCGCTTGAAGTTGCCCTTGGCGGCATCGATGATCGCGCGGCCGGTGGCGGTCGAGCCAGTGAAGGCGATCTTGTCGACGGCCGGATGGGCCGCCAGCGCCGCACCGCAATCCCGGCCAAAGCCGGTGACCAGGTTGACCACGCCAGCAGGCAGCCCGGCCTCGATCATCAGCTCCAGCATGCGGATCGCGGTGAGGCTGGTGTCCTCGGCCGGCTTGAGCACCACGGTGCAGCCGGCAGCGAGCGCGGGGGCCAGCTTCATCGCGGTCAGCACCAGCGGCGAGTTCCACGGCACGATCGCGGCAACCACGCCGACCGGCTCCTTGACCGTATAGGCAAAGACCTCCTTGCCCGGCGGCTGGTAGTTGATCGAGGTCGGGATCGACTTGCCCTCGATCTGGTTGGCGAGCCCGCCAAAGAAGCGGAACTGGTTGATCGCGCCGGGAATCTCGGCCCAGCGCCCGACATAGAGCGGCTTGCCCTGGTCGAGCGTTTCCAGCTCGGCCAGCTCGTCGATATGGGCTTCGAACTTGTCGGCGATGGCCCAGAGCAGCTTGGCGCGGTCCATTGGCGTCATGGCAGGCCAGGCACCGGTTTCCAGCGCGGTCCGGGCTGCGGCAACGGCGCGGTCAACCGTGGCGGCGTCCCCGCGAGCGACGGGGGCCAGAACCTTGCCGGTAGCCGGATCGAGCGTGTCGAAAGTCCCGCCCGCAGTCTGCCAGTTGCCACCGATCAGGTGGCCATGCGGGGCGCGGGACAGGAACTCCGCAGCGGCGGCAGAGTGGGCGGGGGCGGTCAGCGCGGACAGGTCGGTCATGGTGCGCTGATATGCGCGATCGCCTCAGTTTCGGAAATGACTTCTGCGTACTTTGCTTGCAGGTCGAACAAGTTGGCCTCGTGCGGGCCGGGATGGCGATCACCGCAGGCCTCGCGCACGATGAAAGGCAGGAAGCCGTGTTGGCAGGCATCGAGCGCCGTGGCGCGGACGCAGCCGGAAGTGGAAAGCCCGGTAATCAGCAGGGTATCGACGCCCATGGCGGTCAGGGTCGAGGCCAGCGTGGTGCCGAAGAAGGACGAGGCGTACTGCTTGGTGATCACCAGCTCGCCGCCCTGCGGCTGAAGGCTCACGGGGAAGGC
>JAJTFU010000148.1 GCA_021299075.1 Novosphingobium sp.
GCATGGACGCGACGCTGGAAGGCATCGCGGGCGTCAAGCTGCTGCAGGAAGGCGGTGCACTGACCGCCGCTACCTCCAGCCAGATCTGCGATGGTTCCTCGGCCGCGCTGGTCGTCTCGGAAGAAGCGCTGAAGCGCTACAATCTGACCCCGCTGGCCCGGATCCACACCCTGACCGTGACCGCCGGCGACCCGGTGATCATGCTGGAAGAGCCGCTGTTCGCGACCGACAAGGCGCTTGCCAAGGCCGGCCTGAAGATCGGCGACATCGACCTTTACGAAGTCAACGAAGCCTTCGCTTCGGTGCCGATGGCCTGGCTCAAGCACACCGGCGCCGATCCTGAAAAGCTCAACGTCAATGGCGGCGCGATCGCGCTGGGCCACCCGCTGGGCGCTTCGGGTACCAAGCTGATGTCGACGCTGCTGAACGCGCTGAAGGCGCGCGGCGGCAAGTATGGCCTGCAAACCATGTGCGAAGGCGGCGGCGTCGCCAATGTCACCATCGTGGAAATGGTCTGAAATTCAACTGAACCGGAGTTATTGAAATGAAACTCGACAACACTGTTGCTGCGGTCGTCACCGGCGGCGCTTCGGGCCTTGGTGCCGCCACCGCCCGTGCGCTGGCCGCCAAGGGCGTGAAGGTCGCGATTTTCGACCTGCAGGAAGAGAAGGGCAAGGCTATCGCCGCCGAAATCGGCGGCGTGTTCTGCGAATGCAACGTGACCGACGATGCTTCGGTCGATGCCGCCTTCGCCAAGGCCCGCGAAGCCCATGGGCAGGAGCGGATCCTGGTCAACTGCGCCGGCACCGGCAATGCGATCAAGACCGCCAGCCGCAGCAAGGAAGACGGCTCGATCAAGCACTTCCCGATGGATGCCTTCAACTGGATCATCCAGATCAACCTGGTCGGCACTTTCCGCTGCATCGCCAAGTCGGCGGCCGGCATGATGACGCTGGAGCCGCAGGAACACGGTGATCGCGGCGCGATCGTCAACACCGCCTCGGTTGCTGCCGAAGACGGCCAGATGGGCCAGGCGGCCTACTCGGCATCGAAGGGCGGCGTGGTCGGCATGACCTTGCCGATTGCGCGCGACCTCGCCAGCGAGAAGATCCGTGTCAACACCATCCTGCCGGGCATCTTCGACACCCCGCTGCTGGCCGGCGCGCCGCAGAACGTGCGCGATGCGCTGGGCGCCTCGGTGCTCAACCCCAAGCGCCTCGGCAACCCGGACGAGTACGCCAACCTCGCCATGTGCATGATCGAGAACGGCTACTTCAACGGCGAAGATGTCCGCCTCGATGGCGGCATCCGCATGGCGCCGCGCTAAGCAACAGGAAACTGGCCGGGCGTCACTGGTTGGCGCCCGGCCGCACCCTCCCCGGGAGAGAGACATGGGCTATTCGCAGATCGACCTTCACATTGGCGAAGGCATTGCCACCCTGACGCTCAACCGACCGGAGAAGATGAACGCCTTCACCGGCACGATGATGAACGAGATCATCGATGCCATGGACCGGACCGACGCTGATGACAGAGTCCGGGCGGTGATCTTTACCGGCGCGGGCGAACGCGCTTTTTGCGCCGGAGCCGACCTGACCCCCGAAGACGGCCGCGCGGTCTTTTCGGATTCCACCCCGGTCGAAGACCTGTCCGATCCGCGCGTCCGCGACGGCGGCGGGCTGCTGACGCTGCGGCTGTTCCAGTCGAAGAAGCCGCTGATCTCGGCCTGCAATGGCGCCGCCGTGGGCGTGGGCGTGACCATGCAATTGCCGATGGATATCCGCCTTGCCAGCGACAACGCCCGCTATGGCTTTGTCTTTGCGCGGCGCGGGATCGTGCCCGAAGCCTGCTCCAGCTGGTTCCTGCCCAAGATCGTCGGGATCAACCAGGCGCTCGAATGGTGCATGACCGGCCGCATTTTCGGAGCCGAGGAAGCGCTCAAGGGCGGGCTGGTCCGTTCGGTCCATGCGCCGGGCGAACTGATCGATTTAGCGCGCGGCCTGGCGCGCGAGATTGCGGATAACACTTCCGCCGTTTCGGTCGCCATGACCCGCGCGATGCTATGGCGAATCCCCTCGGGCGATCACCCGATGACGGCCCATAAGGTCGACAGCCGGGCGATCTATCGCCTGTCGAAAGGCGCCGATGCCAAGGAAGGTGTGCAAAGCTTCCTCGAAAAGCGCCCACCTGCCTTTCCGCTACAGGTTTCGAGCGATATGCCTGACTTCTATCCTTGGTGGGGAGAGGAGCCGCCCTTCGCATGAGCCAGCTGGCTGTTGATCAGAACGACGCCCCCGAGGGCGCACGCGAACTGCTGCTGCATACCGCTTCGACGATCATGCGCGAAGGCGATATCGTCGATATCTCGCTGTCCGAGCTGTCGCTGCGATCGGGGCTCAATTCGGCGCTGGTGAAGTACTACTTCGGGAACAAGGCCGGGCTGATGAAGGCCCTGCTCGATCGCGACATGCAGGGCATCGTTCATGCAGTCGATGCGTTGATGTCGAAGGAGTGGGATCCCGAAGCCCGGCTGCGGCACCACATCGGCAAGATGGTCGATACCTATTACGAGACGCCCTACCTCAACCGCTTGCTGATGCGGCTGGTGCGCGAAAGCGATCCCGAGGAAGCGCACCGGATCGCAGATTCCTATCTGACTCCGCTCAGCCGCGCCTATGACCGGCTGATCAAGGACGGGGTCAAGCGGGGCGTCTTCCGCAAGGTCGATCCGCAGTTGTTCTATTTTACCGCGACAGGCGCCTGCGACCGGTTCTTCTCTTCGCGCTTGGTGCTCAAGCACTGCTACGATACCGAGGCGCTGACCGAAGAGCTGCGCGACCGCTATCGCGAACACTGCATCGATTTCATCATGGCGGGGATCCTCGCGCACTGACGAGCGGAGATCTGGCATGAGTACCTGGCATATCGGTGTAATCGGCGGCTCCGGCCTGGCCGGCGGGGTAGGGCTTGAGAACGCGCAGGAAATCGCGATTGAAAGCCCGTTTGGGGAACCTTCGGCGGCAGTGGCCACCGGCACGCTCGCGGGTGTCCGCGTGACCTTCCTGCCGCGGCACGGGATTGGTCATTCAATCCCACCCGCATCGGTCAACTACCGCGCCAATGTGGACGTGCTGAAGCGCTGCGGGGTGACCGATGTAATCGCCCTGTCGGCCATCGGTTCCTTGCGCGCGGACATGGCGCCGGGGCAGATGGTTGCCGTGAACCAGTTCATTGACCGCACGGTCAGCCGCCCGGCCAGCTTCTTCGGACCCGGCCTGGTCGCCCATGTCAGTCTGGCCGATCCGGTCTGTCCGCGCCTGTCAGCCGCGCTGGCCGATGCGGTCGAGGGTGAGGGTGGCACGGTCCATCGCGGCGCTACCTATGTCGCCATCGAAGGCCCGCAGTTCTCAACCCGCGCTGAAAGCCTGCTCTATCGCAAGTGGGGTGGGGACGTGATCGGGATGACTGCCATGCCCGAGGCGCGCCTCGCTCGCGAGGCCGAGCTGCCCTATGCGCTGCTGGGCATGGTCACCGATTATGACAGCTGGCGTAGCGGCGAAGCCGGCGTGGAGGCGAGCGAAGTCATGGCCGTCATGCAGGCCAATGTTGCGCTGGCCGGCAAGGTGCTGCGCCGGTTCCTCGCGACCTTGCCGCATGAGCGCGAGCGGAGTCCGATCGACCAGACGCTCGACCATGCCATCATGACTGCCAAGGCGCAGCGCGATCCGGTGCTGGTGGCCAAGCTGGATGCGATAGCGGGAAGGGTGCTGCGATGAGCGAGCTGGTTCTGTACGACTACTGGCGCTCTTCCGCAGCATATCGCGTGCGGATCGCGATGAACCTGAAAGGCCTGTCCTGGACTTCGCACCAGGTCGATCTGGCAGCGGGCGAACAGGGCGGGGATGCGCACCGCGCGCGCAATCCGCTGGGGCTCGTTCCGGTGCTGGAGGTTGACGGTGAGGCGATCGCCCAGTCGTTGGCAATTATCGACTATCTCGATGCGCGCTGGCCGGAGCCACGCCTGCTCCCGGCGGATCCGATGGCCCGGGCCCATGTGCTGGGCCGGGCGATGACGATCATTTCCGAGGTCCATCCGCTCCAGAACCTGCGCGTCCAAAATTTCCTGCGCGATGACCTGGGCGTCGATGCTGACGGGATCACCCGCTGGCTGCACCGTTGGCTGGGCGATGGCTTGGCCGCGCTGGAAGCCGATGCGCCGGAACATGGCCTGTTCGGCGGCAAAGAGCCGAACCTGATCGACCTATGCCTTGTCCCGCAGATGTACAGCGCGCGCCGTTTTGCTGTGCCGCTAGAGCCTTTACCGCGCCTGGTGCGGATTGATGAGGCGTTGCGGGCGATCCCGGCCATAGCAGCTTCGGCACCTGAAGCGGTGAAGCCGGCCTGACTCTGCTTGGCGCAGCAAACCGGTTGCACTAGAAACCGATTCGATGACCCAAGACACTTCCCGCCTGGCGGATTTCCTGCCCTACCTGCTGTCGGTCACCACCAATGCGGTGAGTGACATGATCGCCAGTGAATACCGCGCCCGGTTTGGGCTCAAGATTCCTGAATGGCGCGTCATGGCCGTGCTCGGCGATGCCGGGCCGCAAACCCAGCGCAGCCTGGTTGGCGCCACGCGGATGGACAAGGTGGCGGTCAACCGCGCCTGCAAGGTGCTGGTCGATCGCGGACTGGTGACGCGCAGTCCCAACGCCGATGACGGCCGCTCGCATCACATCGAACTGACCGCTGCGGGCCGGGCGGTACATGGCGAGATCATGCCGTTGGCGCTGGAGATGGAGCGGCGGCTGTTTGCCTCGCTTTCGGCGGCAGAACGCAAGGACTTCAAGGCGCTGCTGGCGCGGATCACCGCGCGGGTGGCCGAACTGGAAGGCACCGCCGAGCCCAAGGAGCTGACCCGATGAAACTCGCAAGCCTTCCCGGAGGGCGCGACGGGCGCCTTGCCGTGGTCAGCACCGATCTGGCCTGGTGCGCCGATGCTTCGCATCTGGTGCCGACACTGCAGGCGGCGCTCGACGACTGGGATCGGCATCTACCGGTGCTGCAGGCCCTGGCGCAAGGCCCGCGGGGCAGAGCTGCCGGAGAGCTTTTGGCACGATCCTTTGATGTACCAGGGCGGCAGCGACGACCTGCGCGGTTCGCGAGCGCCGATCACTTTGGCCGATGAGGCCTGGGGCTGCGACATGGAAGCCGAGATCTGCGTGGTCACCGGCGATGTGCCGCAGGGCGTCTCGCCCGAGGCGGCGCTTGATCATGTCCGCCTGGTCGGGCTGGTGAACGACGTGTCCTTGCGCAACCTCATTCCGGACGAGCTGACGAAGGGCTTTGGCTTTGTCCAGTCGAAGCCAGCCAGTCATTTCTCGCCGGTCTTCGTGACACCTGACGAGCTGGGCGATGCCTGGGTAGGCGGGCGGCTCAATCAGGTGCTGCGCGTCGACCTGAACGGCGAGGCGTTCGGCCGGGCCGAGGCGGGCGAGGAATGCACCTTCGATTTCGGCACGCTGATCGCGCATCTGGCCAAGACCCGGCGCGTCATGGCTGGATCGATCATCGGTTCGGGCACGGTCTCCAACCGCGATCCCGATGGTTCACCCGGGCGGCCGTGCAAGGATGGCGGGCGCGGCTATTCCTGCATTGCCGAGCAGCGGATGATCGAGACCATCGCCACCGGCAAACCGGTCACGCCGTTCCTGCGCTATGGCGATACGGTCCGTATCGAGATGCGCGACCGCGCCGGCCATTCGATCTTCGGCGCGATCGACCATGCGGTCGTGAAACCCTGAGACCAACGAAATCGGGCCGGTTCCCCCATTTGGAGAACCGGCCCGATGCGGGTACCCCACCCTGAATGCAGGTCCTATTCGGTGCCCTTGGCCGGGCCGCCGCCAGAGAAGGCATCGGCGATCGAGCAGGCAGCCGGGCCAAGGATGACCACGAACAGCACAGGCAGAATGAACAGAATGAGCGGCACGGTCATGATCGCCGGCAGGCGCGCGGCCTTTTCTTCGGCGCGCATCATGCGCTCGTTGCGGAATTCGGCCGAGAGCACGCGCAGCGCGGAGGCCAGCGGCGTACCATAACGTTCGGTCTGGACCATGGTGGTGGTCACGCCCTTGACCGCTTCCAGATTGACGCGCCAGGCCAGGTTTTCGAAGGCCTGACGACGTGCGGACAGGAACGACAGTTCGATCGCGGTCAGGGCAAATTCGTCGCCCAGTTCCGGACAGGCCCGGCCCAGTTCGCGCGCCACGCGGTTGAACGAGGCGTCGACGGTCAGACCTGCTTCGTCGCAGAGCACCAGCAGATCGAGCGCATCGGGCAGGCCCTTGCGGATCGCATCGGTGCGCTTCGAGATCAGGTTGGCCAGATAGATTTCCGGACCCTTG
>JAJTFU010000149.1 GCA_021299075.1 Novosphingobium sp.
CTGCCGGCCGCGCCTTATCCTACCCGGATGGGTCCCGGCGGCGTGGTGATCGTGATGAACACCGATGATGTCGAAGGCCGCTGCAAGGCGGCCAAGGCAGTGCCCGGCGTAACCTTCACTGCCGAACCGCGCCTGCAGGTCTATCCCGGCCGCAATAGCGGGCCCGATATCCGGGTGATGGGCTGCAACTTCTTCGATCCCGACGGGATCCTGATCGAGATGAACCAGATCCTGAAATGAAAAGGGCTCCCCAACCGGGGAGCCCTTCGCGTTTTGGACGGGTCTTCCTCAGAGCGGCTTGACCGTCCCCAGGAAGCAGATCCCCGAAATGGCGATCCAGTAGATATAGGCCAGCATCCGGCCCCAGCCGATCTCGCGCTCCAGCGCGGCTTCGGCGGCCGGGTTCGGCCCTTCGGCGAGCTGACGGAAGCGGGTGGTCCAGGCGCGCATGATCCAGCGCAGACCCAGGCCAATGCACAGCGCAAAACCATAGAGCGTGAACTTCCAGGCATACCAGCGCATCCCTTCGTCCGCGACGAAGATCCACATCCCGGTCAGGAACGAACCGCCATAGGGCTGCAAGCCATAGATGTGGCCCATGTGCAGCCCCAGCGGCAGCAGGGTGATGATCCCGGTCCGCGCCAGGATATCGATGCGATAGGCCGTTTCCATGTGCCGCCGCCGCTCTTCGAGCGAGAGGTTGCGGTTGATGACGTTGTAGCTCGTCTGGAACACACCCCATTCGCCGCCAAGCCAATAGACCATGGCGATGATGTGCAGCCAGCGCAGCACCAGCACTTCTTCCATTTGCCTTCCCCCCTTATCGCCGCCGCTGGCGGTTACCCCTTACTTCGAGAACTTCTCCACCCAGTCCATGATCGGCGGATCCGGGTTCTCCAGCGCCTCAACCTCCTGCTGGAAGCCGCGCATCACGCGGGCGATATAGGCGCGGGTCAGCTCGCCGCGCTCCGCGCCAGCAGTGCCATCGGGCTGATAGGCCTCGATATCGGCGCGGCTGATCGTGCCCCAGGCGCCATAGGCGTTCCAGACCGCAGCGCGGCCATAGTCTTCCTGCTCTTCGCTTTCGGCGGCCGGGAAGATCGAACGATCGACCACCGCCCGCACCCCGACCACGAACTGATCGGCCTTGCTGAAGCCGGCATTGGCCATCACGTCCTTGAGGTCCACGCCATGCATGGCCGACCAGAACGGCTCGTTGTTGTTGAAGGCATCCCAGTCGCGCATGAACTGCTCAAACAGCGGCATTTCCGGCGAGTACTGCGGCTGTTCGACGTGCAGGATCAGTCCGCCCGGGGCGAGCACGCGGTTACATTCCGCCAGCAGCCGCGGCATCGATTCCGCCGACAGCTCGTGCAGGAACATGGTGGTCTGCACCCAATCGAAATAGCCGTCGGGATAGCGCGAAAGATCCTCGCCGCTGGCCTGAACGAACTTGATGTTCTTGACCCCAAGGCCAGCCGCGCGGGCCGCGCCATAACGCAGCGAAGGTCCGGCGGTGTCGATCGCGATCACTTCGGCATCGGGATAGGCCGCAGCAATCGGCACGGCATTGTGGCCGACCGTGCAGCCGACATCGAGGATCCGGCGCGGCTGCCATTCGGGCCGCTCCTTCTTGATCCAGTTCACGACTGCCTGGCCGCCGCCATCGTTCAGCCCGCCCAGCGCGCCGCCGGTCGTGGCGAAAATGCCGACATCGTAATTGGCCCCGGCTGAAACGTCGCCCGGCCGCTCCTCGCCGTGGTAGCCACCCGGCTGGCAGTGAATGTCGACCGCAGTCTGGTAGATCGGCTGCTGGATCTTCGGATCGAGTTCGAGCTGGCCGGAATGCTCGTTGAACTGGCGGGCCTGGGCATCGAGCTCGTCGAGCTGGCGCAGCACGGTCGAGCGGCCATTCTGCTGGCGCATTTCCATCGAATTGCGCTTCAGCGCCGACCACATCCGGTGGAACGGGTCCTGGTTCATCCAGTCACGGATTTCATAGCGATGCTCGGGATCGCGGCCATGCTCGGCACGGAAGGCGGGCAGTACCCGCTTTTCATAGGCCAGCTTGTTGCCCGGCCCCAGCGTACCAGAGAGGTAGCGGTTGAGGTGGGTCAGGAAATTGAACCGCGCGGATTCATCGTGGTTGGTGCGCGCCAGCATCGGGTGCTTGGTCAGCGCGGTGTACGGGGGCGGCAGTTCGGCACTCATGACCACTCTCCAATCCGGCGACACTCGCCAAATTTGTCCGGACAACTTTTCATGGGGCCGCAGCGCTGTCAAGCTAGTTGCGTCCCATTTGCTGACCTAACCATACCACGAATGGCCCGCTTTGACCGAGGTCAAAGAAACGGTGGTCAGGATCACCGCTGTGCGATCAAACTGCTTTCATTGCAGCATGGGCGGCCAGCGCGCGGGCGCGCCCCACGACATGTTCGATGATCTTGGCCGGATAGCCGCGCGGGCGCAGCAGGCCGGGATCGTGGATCTCGGCATCCCCCAGCCTGGCCAGTTCGGGCACCCATTGGCGGATGTAGCCCGCAGCATCGAACTTCGGGCTCTGCGTCAGCGGGGCCATGATCCGCACGAACATGTTGGCATCAACGCCAGAGCCAGCGCTCCACTGCCAGTTGACCGCGTTCTGGGCGTGATCGGCATCGACCAGGGTATCCCAGAACCATTCCTCGCCGCGCCGCCAGTCGATCAGCAGATGTTTGATCAGGAAGCTGGCGACGATCATCCGCACCCGGTTGTGCATCCAACCGGTCGCCCACAGCTCGCGCATTCCGGCATCGACGATCGGATAGCCGGTGCGGCCCTGCTGCCAGGCCATCAGGTCTGCCTCGGCCTCCGGCCCGGTGCGCCAGGGCAGGTGCTCGAACTCTTCCTTGTAGGAGCGCGCGGCATAGTCCGGGAACTGGTGGATCACATTGGCGGCATAGTCACGCCAACCGAGCTCGCCGAGGAATGTGGTGACCGATCCGCCGGCATTGGCCACCGCATGCCAGACCTGCGCCGGCGAAACCTCGCCAAAGTGCAGGTGCGGCGAGAGGCGCGAGGTGCCGATCATCGAGGGCAGGTTGCGCCGCTCGGCATAGCGTGCGGCGCGGCGGGTGAAGGTTTCCAGCCGCTCGGCCGCTCCGCCCTCGCCCGGCGTCCATTCGGCGCGCATCCCGCCGGCCCAGTCGGGCCTGGTGGGGAGCAGGTGCCAGTCCTCAAGCCGGTCGCTGGCTGGCCAGCTCGCAGGCGCGGTCAATTTTGGCGCAGGCAGCGGCGGCGCGGGCGGCAGGCGTTCCTGCAAGGCCCGCCAGAACGGAGTGTAGATCTTGAACGGCGTGCCTCCACCGGTCAGCACTGACCCAGGCGGCGCCAGGTAAAGCCCGTGGTGCAGCATCAGGTCCAATACCTTGCCCACCGCGCGTTCGGCATTGCGCCACCAGGGTTCGACGTGGTGCAGGCCGTGGACCTCGCGCGCACCGCTCTCCGCTGCCAGCGCCGCCAGCACCTCGTCACACTTGCCGCGCCGCAGGATCAGGCGCGAGCCAACCTGCTCGAGATCGGCCGCCAGATTGGCCAGCGAATGGTGCAGCCACCAGCGGCTTGCCGCACCCATCTTGCGATGCTTGGGCGTCTCATCATCCAGCAGATAGACCGGGATCACCGGGCCGCGCGCACCCGCCGCGCGGAAGGCCGGTTGATCAGCCAGCCGCAGGTCGCGGCGGAGCCAGACGATGATGGGCGTGGTCATGTGGCTGCCTTCGTGCGGAGGAGCCCGGCCGGCAAGCTGGCCTTTCGGCCCTAACCCCCTCAGTCCTGCAGTGGCAAGCAGGCGACTTTGGGGAGCGGCGCTGCAAACCGGTCGCGTGCGCGCGGATCATAAAACCGGGCATCACGCAGGATCACCGAACCATCCGCCGCCCGCTCGGCAAAGGGCGCGCGGGTCCAGAACAGGAAGGCTTCAGCCTGCGACCCGCCGGAGGCGAGCTGTGCGGCGGTGGGCCAGGTACAGAAGTTTTCGGTCAAAGGCTTGCCGTGATAATGATCGTAGTCCCAAAACAATTCTGCCCACTGGTACTCGCCGCCAGCAAGCCCCTGCCTCTCCCAAAACGCGAATGGAACGGGGCTAGCAATGAGCTGCGGCTCGTCCCCCACTGCACCACGAAACGATCTTTCAGCCATCGCTGTGATTGCACTGTTCAGGCCGATATAGGCGCCGAAACCAAGCAGGGCCCAAAGCCAGACATCGATGATGAAAAGCGTGTCGCCATAGAACCACTGGCTGGAAAACGGCTCCAGCAGGCGAATGCCATAGACATTGAACCAGTCGAACAGCGGGTGGCTGAGCGTGCCAATCAGGCTGAGCAGGTAGAGCCATTTGAAGTTGACCGGCAGGCGGCCCTCGGGCCGCGTGCCGCGCTGCCTCTGCCAGCGATCATACCCCCACAGCAAACCCGCCAGGAGCAGCGGCAGCAGTACCATCGCCGGCGGGCCGTGCGTGATTCCGCGCCGGAAGCCGAGATGCTCGGTGCCCTCCAGCCAGAAGAAACAGGCCGCATCGACATCGGGAATGTTTCCGCCAATGATCAGCGCCGGCATGGCGAGGCCCGTGCGGCGCTTGAGCCCGGCCTGGCCGAGCAGTGCGCCGATCAGGGAATGGGTTAGATTGTCCACGCTGGCGCGGGCCAGGCCAGGCTTACAGCTCCGGCCCGCCCTCGGTCACGGTCCAGGTCTGGCCCTTGGCGAGCAACTTGGCGAGGTTGGGTTCCTTGCCCGCCGCAGCCTTCTCACGCTCGGCCATGACGGCGGCTTCGAAGGTCGGCCGTGGATCGTCGTAGAGCACGCCGAGCGCCATCGGGAACGGCCCGAACGGCATTTCGACCAGCATGTGCGCGATCGAGCGGTTGGTGACATCGTGGACAATCACGCCCGCCGCCTGCCAGTCACCATCGATCACATCAACCACCTTGAGCGTCAGCTTCTCGGTATCGAGCGCAATGCCCTGCGTGCCCTTGGCGAACAGCATCGGTTCGCCATTGGCGAGCCACAACTGACGGTCTTCCGCGCCCTTGGGAGCGGCGAAATCGTTGAACACGTCCTTGTTGTAGACGATGCAGTTCTGGAAGATCTCGACGAAGGCCGCACCCTTGTGGTGGTAGGCAGCCTTGAGGACGTTCGGCAGTTCCTTCGACACATCGAAGCCGCGGGCGATGAAGCGTGCACCAGCGCCCAGCGCAAAGGCGCAGGGGCTGGCGGGCCGGTCAACCGAACCAAGCGGCGTGGTCGGGCTGGTTGTGCCTTGACGGCTGGTCGGTGAGTACTGGCCCTTGGTCAGACCATAGATCTCGTTGTTGAACAGCAGGATCTGGCAATCGAGATTGCGGCGCAGCACGTGCATCGTGTGGTTGCCGCCGATCGACATGCCATCGCCATCACCCGTCACCAGCCAGACGTCGAGCTGCGGATTGGCCAGCTTGATGCCGGTAGCAAAGGCCGGGGCGCGGCCGTGGATCGTGTGGAAGCCATAGCTTTCGACGTAATAGGGGAAGCGGCTGGAGCAGCCGATGCCCGATACGAACACGGTGTTGGCCGGGTCCGCGCCGAGTTCCGGCAGGGTGCGCTGCACCGCCTTGAGGATCGCATAGTCCCCGCAACCCGGGCACCAGCGGACTTCCTGGTCGGTCTCCCAGTCCTTGAGAGTGGTCGTGATGGGGGTGATCGCGTTCATGCCAGCGCTCCTTCGATCGCCGCTTCAATTTCAGCAATGGTGAATGGCTGGCCGCTGGTCTTGGTGAGCGGCCGGGCATCGACCAGGAACTGGTCGCGCAGCACGGTCTTGAACTGGCCGGTGTTCATCTCCGGCACCAGCACCTTGTCATAACCCTTGAGCAGTTCGCCCAGGTTCTGCGGCATCGGCCAGATGTGGCGGACGTGGATGTGGCTGACGTCCATCCCCTTTGCCCGCGCCCGGCCGACCGCCTGGTGGATCGGGCCATAGGTGCTGCCCCAGCCGACCACGGCCAGCTTGCCGCCTGGCGCGCCGAGGCAGACGTCCTGATCAGGGATCGACTGGGCGATGCCATCGACCTTGGCCTTGCGGGCGTCGGTCTGGGCCTGGTGGTTGGCGGGCGAGTAATCCAAGTGGCCGGTGTCGACCGCCTTCTCGATCCCGCCGATGCGGTGCATCAGGCCGGGGGTGCCGGGCTTGATCCACGGGCGCGTGCCCTTGCCATCGCGCTTGTAGGGCAGCAGGGTATCCCCTGCGTTCTTCTCGGCGAGGAAAGTGACCGGGAATTCCTTGAAAGTTGCCGGGTCCGGAACCTGCCACGGCTCGGCTGCATTGGCGATGTAGCCATCGGTGAGGAGGATCACCGGGGTCATGTACTGCACGGCAATCCGGCAGGCCTCGATCGCGCATTCGAACGCGTCGGACGGGCTACGCGCCGAAACCACCGGGATCGGGGCATCGCCATTGCGGCCATAGACCGCCTGGTAAAGGTCAGACTGCTCGGTCTTGGTCGGGAGGCCCGTCGAAGGACCGCCGCGCTGCGAGTTGACGATCACCAGCGGCAGCTCGGTCATTACCGCCAGGCCCATCGCCTCACCCTTGAGCGCAATGCCGGGGCCCGAGCTGGAGGTGACGCCCAGCTGGCCAGCATAGCTCGCGCCGATTGCGGCGCAGATCGCGGCAATCTCATCCTCGGCCTGGAAGGTGGTGACGCCGAATTCCTTCAGCCGCACCAGCGCGTGCAGGATCGACGAGGCCGGCGTGATCGGATAGCCGCCAAAGAACATCGGCAGATGCGCCAGCTGTGCGCCCGCGACCAGACCGAGCGCCACGGCATCGGCGCCGGTGATCGTGCGGTAGAGGCCCGCCGGGGTCGGCACCGGGCCAAGGTGCAGCTTCTTGACGTGCCCGCCCAGCTCAGCTGTTTCACCATAGGCATGGCCGGCATTGAGCGCGGCGACGTTGGCATCGGCCAGCACCTTGTTCTTGGCGAACTTGGCGTTGAGCCAGTCGATCAGCGGGGCGCGGTCGCGGTCGAACATCCACAGCGCCAGGCCCAGCGTCCACATGTTCTTGCAGCGCAGGGCTTCCTTGTTGCCCAGGCCGAACGGCTTGACCGATTCGAGCGTCAGCGCCGAGATGTCGAAAGCCAGCACTTGCCACTTGGCCAGGCTGCCATCCTCCAGCGGGCTGACATCGTACTTGGCCTTTTCCAGGTTGCGCTTGGTGAACTCTCCGGTGTCGGCAATGATCAGGCCTCCGGGCTTGAGCGCACCGACATTGGTCTTCAGTGCCGCCGGGTTCATCGCCACCAGCACGTCAGGCGCGTCACCGGCGGTGTCGATGCTGGTCGAACCGAAGTTGATCTGGAACGCCGAGACGCCAAACAGCGTGCCCTGCGGCGCTCGGATCTCCGCCGGAAAATCCGGGAAGGTGGCAAAGTCATTGCCCGCGAGCGCGCTCGAGAGGGTGAACTGTCCACCGGTCAGCTGCATCCCATCACCCGAATCGCCCGCAAAACGGACGACTACGGCCTCAGGTGCTACGGTGGACTTTGCTTCGGGATCGGCCAGTTGCGTTGCCATGCGAATTCCTCATCAGGCGGACCGGTCCGCCTCATCCTCACGAAGCGCCCTAGTCCCCTCCCCGCGTGCCCGGCAATCAAGAAAAACTGCGCGCCGGACAACCGGTACATCAAGACGGGCGCCAAGGCGGCTAGTCAAGGGGCAAAACGCGACTTAACCTGTCGGTTAAACCATCAAAAGAGAGAGGTCCCTGCGTGCCTGATTCCACTCCGTTGATCCGTGAAGACGTCCAAAGCTTCCTCGCGATGATGAACAGCTTGCCGCCAGCCGAGCGGCTCGATCCGATGGAACAGCGCGCTGGCTATCTGGGCCTCAAGGCCATGACCGAAGCTGACCCGCGCCCAATGGCGGTTATCAAGGACCTCACCTGCGCCGGCCCGGCGGGCGCCATTCCGGTGCGATTCTATGACGTCCGCGAAAATCGCGATCCCTCACCGGTTGTCCTGTTCTTCCACGGTGGCGGGTTCGTGATCGGCGATCTCGACACCCACAATTCGCTGTGCACCGAGCTTTCGGCAGAACTGGATCTGCCGGTGCTGGCGGTGCACTATCGCAAGGCGCCTGAGCATCCCTTTCCGGCTGCGCCCGACGATTGCGAAGCGGTTGCGCGCT
The DNA here is from genome assembly GCA_021299075.1 of Novosphingobium sp. Taxonomy (GTDB): domain Bacteria; phylum Pseudomonadota; class Alphaproteobacteria; order Sphingomonadales; family Sphingomonadaceae; genus Novosphingobium. The sequence continues at coordinate 8,203 of JAJTFU010000149.1, forward strand.
GGCTCGCGGCCAGTCCAGCGGAACTGAACCGGCAGGTAACCGGCCTGATCACCATCGGTGGCAGCGCTGGTGGCAACCTGGCCACTGTGACCGCCCGCGCCTTGATCGACCGGCCCGCCGCCGCACCGATGCTGCTCCAGGTGCTGCTCTATCCGGCGACCGACGAAAGCCAGGACGGGTCGATGGCCACTTTCGCCGAGAAGCACCTGCTGACCAAGGCGGTAATGGAATGGTTCTATTCGCTCTATCTGCCCGAAGCCGGCAATCCGCGGGCCTTTCCGATCCATGCCGAGGCCAAGGGCATGTGCCCGACGATCGTCGCCACGGCGGGGCTTGATCCGCTGCAGGATCAGGGGCGGCGGCTGGCGGCCAAGCTGGTCGATGCCGGAGTGGATACGCTTTACTTCAACGTGGCCGGGATGACCCACGATTTCACCACCACGCGCAAGGCCCTGCCCAGTGCGCAGGCGGCAACGGCCAAAATCATTGCCGCGATGAAGTTGATGCTGACCAGGGTTTAGCGCTAAGGGCCGCGCAATGAGCGATAGCCCCACCAAAGCCGACTTTGCCGCCCTGCCCTATCGCCCCTGCGTGGGGGTGATGCTGGTCAATGCCTCTGGCCTGGCCTTTGTCGGCAAGCGCATCGATACGCGCGGTCAGCCCGACGAGGGCGGGGTTTACTGGCAGATGCCGCAGGGCGGGATCGACGAGGGCGAGGAACTGCGCGAAGCAGCCCTGCGCGAGCTGTGGGAGGAAACCGGCGTAAGGCAAGAGCACGTGACGATCCTGGCCCAGACCCGCGAGGAAGTGCTGTACGACTTGCCGGACGAGCTGATGGGCAAGTTGTGGGGCGGCAAGTATCGCGGCCAGCGCCAGCACTGGGTGTTGGCCCGCTTCAACGGCGAGGATCATCACATTCGGCTCGACGCCCACGATCCGGCCGAGTTCTGCTAATGGCTATGGCTCGACCCGACGCA
>JAJTFU010000150.1 GCA_021299075.1 Novosphingobium sp.
AGGATTGAGCTTCGGTTGGCGCACGGCGGTGTTGACGGTGGCCGTGGTGCAACTGGCCATCCTGGCGCTGGCTCTGGCCCTGACCCCTGCCCAACCGCAGCGCCAACCGCACGCTGGCCGCGCTGCTGGCGGTGATGGTCATGCCCTGGCTGATCGGCGTTGCCGGGTTCTACGATAAGTGGATGTGGCTGACCTTCGCGCCGTTCCAGATCACGCTGGCAGTGGCGCCGCTCGGTTGGCTCTACCTGACCGCGCTGACCGAGGGAGCCTGGCCGCCGCAAGGCTGGCGGCACCTGCTGCCCGCCATGGTTCAGGCGCTCTATCTGACCACCTGCTTTGCCCTGCCGTTCGACATGAAGATGGCCTGGGCCGAACACTCCTCTGGCGCCTACCAGCTGATCACCTCGCTCGCATTGCTGGCGCAGATGGCCTGGTATGGCCGGGGCTCGGCAAGGCGGCTGGCGGCCTACCGCCAGGCCCTGCCCGATCATGTCGCCAATACGCACCGCTATGCCGGGCGCTGGCTGGCTGGGGCTCTGGCGGCGCTGGGGCTGCTGTTCGCGGTCTGGGCCGGCTACAGCCTGTGGGACCTGATTGCCCCGCTGGATTACGTCAACCTGATGGGCCTGTACCTGGCGATGGCAGCCTGCGCGCTCTACTTGGGGATCGAGGGCTGGCGCCACGCCGCCTTGCCCTTCCCGCGCCTGGCTGACCTCGCCCCCGCCTCGACGCCCGACAGCAAGGACTGGGCCGCGCTGGGGCGCGAGTGGGCGGCGCGGGTCCAGGCTGAGGGCTGGGCCCGCGATCCGGAGCTGACGCTGGCGCGCCTCGCGCGGCGGCTGGGCACCAACACCGGTTATCTCAGCCGCGCGATCAACCAGGGCGCGGGCAGCAACTTCGCCAGCTTCGTGGCCGGCCTGCGCGCCGAAGCTGTGGCCGAACGACTACGCGCGGGCGATCCCGCCGATCTCCTGACCATCGCGCTGGAAGAAGGCTTCGGCTCCAAGGCCAGCTTCAACCGCGCCTTCACTGCCGCGCTGGGCGAAGCCCCGTCGGCCTATCGCCGCCGCGTCTCAAAAGGTGAAAATCAAGGCGAATTGACGAATTGAGGCGCTTGCGGTGGCGCTTCACGGCACAGCCAGGGTCATGATGCACCGCCGCCACTTCCTCTCCGCCGCCGCGCTTTCAGGCATGGCCCTCGCCACTCCCGCCATCCTGCGCGCCGCGCCCGGGCAAAGCGAAGACCTGCGCCTGCTGGGCGAGATCCTGCGCACTATGCACCCGGGCCTGCAACGCTATCTCAGCCCTGCCCGCTTCCAGGCGGGCCTTGCGCGGCTCGCCGAGAAATGGGCCGCCGCGCCCGACCTGGAAGACCGCTTCATGGCGCTGACCGGCTTCCTGGCCAGCATCCGCTGCGGCCATTCCTATCCCAGCTTCTACAACCAGAAACGCGCCGCGGCCGAGCGGCTGTTCACCCGCAAGGACCGGCTGCCCTTCGCCTTCCGCTGGATCAGCGACCAGATGGTCGTGACCGAGAACCATGCCGATGGCGTCTGGCTGCCGAACGGCAGCGTGATCAAGGCGATCGATGGGGTATCGGCCCAGGCAATCCTGGCCCGGCTGCTGCCCTATGTCCGCGCCGACGGCGGCAATGACGGCAAGCGCCGCACCCTGCTCTCTCCCACCGGCAGCGACGAGATCGAGACCTTCGATGTGCTGCGCGGATTGCTATATGGCGCACCGAAGGATGGCACGTTCAAGGTCCGCTTCCGTTCGCCCGGTGCCGCCCGCGATACCTCGATCAACTTGCCAGCGGTGGACCTGGCTGCGCGGAAGAAGTTCATCCGCGCGCTCGATTCGCGCAGCAATAAACCGATCTGGCAGTGGGACATGCGGCCGGACGGAATCGCAGTGCTGACCATGCCCGGTTGGGCCGTCTACAACAGCAAGTGGGATTGGCAGACCTGGCTGAATGAGCGGCTCGACAGCCTGAAGGGCGCCAAGGGCCTGATTGTCGACCTGCGCGATAACGAGGGCGGCAACGATTGCGGCGATCTGATCCTCGCGCGGCTTACCGCGCAGGACATTGTCCGGCCCAAGGCGGCGCGGCTGGTGCGCTATCGCCAGGTGCCCGTGGCGCTCAACCCCTATCTCGACACCTGGGATGACAGCTTCCGCAACTGGGGTGATCAGGCGCAACCGTTCAATGACCGGTTCCTGCGGCTGACCCGCTGGGAGGACGATGGCCTGATCCGGCCGCAGGGTCCGCGCGTAACGGTGCCGATGGCGGTGCTGACCAGCCCGCAGAACAGTTCCGCCACCTTCCAGTTCGCCAGTCTGGTCAAGTCGACCGGCCTGGGCACGCTGATTGGCGAGACGACCGGCGGCAACCGGCGCGGGATCAATGGCGGTGCCTTCTTCTTCGTGCGGCTGCCCGAGAGCGGGATTGAGTTCGACCTGCCGCTGATCGGCTATTTCCCGGAAGTGCCCCAGCCGGATGCCGGGCTGGAGCCGGACCTGCGGGTCACCAACATCGCGCAAGACATTGCTGCCGGTTACGACCGGGTAATGGATCGCGCTGGAAAGACTTTGCGGCGCGGCTAAGGCCGGCGCGTCAGGCTGGATCGGCCAGGCGGTACTGCTCCTGCGCGCCCGGCATGCCATCCTTGCCGCCGCCCACCAGCGGCTCGGCGGCCTGGCGGCGGCCAGCTGCGGCAGCGGCGATCAGGCGGTCCTGATCGGCATCGCTGATCCGGGCCCAACCCGAACGGGTCAGCCGTTCCAGCGGCCGGTAGCGCACCTTGTATTGCATCCGCTGCGCACCCTCGACCCAGTACCCCAGGTAGACATAGGGCAGGCCCATTTCGGCGGCGCGGCGGATGTGATCGAGGATGATGTAGTTGCCGAGGCCCGACCGCTCGGCATGATCAGGATCGTAGAAGCTGTAGATCATCGACAGCCCATCACCCTGCTTGTCGGTCAGGCAGGCACCGACCAGCCGGCCGGGCGAACCATCGGCAGTCGGCTCGCGGTATTCGACCAGGTAGGTATCGACCGGCGTGTGCTCGACCATGTCGGCGAAGTCGACCTCGTCCATGCTGGCCATGCCGCCGCCGGGGTGGCGTTCACCCAGGTAGCGCTGCAGCAGTTCGAACTGCTCGGCGGTTGACCAGGGGCGGCAGAAGGTCGTGACCAGGTCCGAATTGCGCTTCAGGTTGCGGCGCTGGGTGGACGAGCCGCGGAACTCATCCGCCACCACCCGCACCGAAACGCAGGCATTGCAATCGATGCAGGAGGGGCGATAGGCCACGGTCTGGCTGCGGCGAAAGCCGATCCGGCCGAGCGCATCATTGAGCGCGTCCGCATGCGGGCCCTTCAGTTCCGTGAACACCTTGCGCTCGCTGCGCCCCGGCAAATAGGGGCACGGCGCAGGGCTGGTCACGAAAAACCGGGGAAAGCGCACGGGGGCGTTCACGGGGCGCAAGAATCCTTTGCCGGGTTAAGGTCTGTCACTATGCCCGCCCGGGGTGGGCGTTGAAAGAGTTTTAACCACGAAACAGGGTAAATGCTTCGTTATTTTGCACAGCTCTGCGGTGGGCCGGGTCTGGCGCCGCTCAGCCTAGCTCAACCTGGTCGACCTCATACCCCTTGGCGCGCAAGGCCGCGACCAGCATATCAAGCTGCTCCTTGTCGCGCGCTTCGCACTCGATATCGGTGATCAGGCCCTTGGCCGGCAGCGTGGTGAAGATACGCTGGTGGTAAATCTCGATGATGTTCACCGAGAGCCGGTTGAACTCCTCCATCACCTTGAACAGCGCGCCGGGGCGGTCCTGCAGCGTCAGCCGCAGCCGCGCCAGACGGCCCGAACGCGCCAGATCGCGCAGCAGCACGTTGGCGAGCAGGCGCGTGTCGATATTGCCGCCGGTCAGGACGATCCCGACCTTGCGGCCCTTGAACAGCTCCGGATAGGCCATGACGGCGGCGAGGCCAGCGGCACCGGCGCCCTCCACCACGGTCTTCTCGATCTGCACCAGCAGGGCCAGCGCGCTTTCCATCTGGCCTTCGGTCACCAGCACCAGATCATCGAGCAGATCGGCCAGCACCTTGCTGGTGAACGCGCCCGGTTCCTTGACCGCGATGCCTTCGGCCAGGGTATCACCGCCGGTCGGCAGGTCGGTACCCTTGAGGCGGTTGTACATCGAAGGGAACAGTTCCGCCTCAACCCCGATCAGGCGGATGTCCGGATTGATCGCCTTGGCCGCCACGGCCATGCCCGAGGCCAGCCCGCCGCCGCCGATCGGGATGACCAGCGCATCGAGTTCAGGCACGTCTTCGAGCATCTCGAGGGCGACCGTGCCCTGTCCGGCGGCAATGTGCGGATGGTCGAAGGGATGGACGAAAGTCAGCCCCAGATCGCCTTCCAGCTGGCGGGCATGGGCATAGGCTTCGTCAAACGTCTCGCCAAACAGCACCACCTTGCCGCCAACTGCCTCGGTCTGCATGACCTTAACCGTGGGCGTAGGGCGCGGCATGACGATCGTGGCGGGCACGCCCAGGCGCGTCGCGTGATAGGACAGGCCCTGAGCATGATTACCGGCCGATGCCGTGATCACACCGCGATTGTTCTGCGCTCCGCCGAGCAGCAGCAAGGCATTCAGTGCGCCGCGTTCCTTGTAGGCCGCCGTAAACTGAAGGTTCTCGAACTTCAGCCAGACCTCAGCCCCGGTAATGTCGCTCAGCGTCTTGGAATGATCGATGTCAGTCCGCACGACCGAACCGGCAATGCGCGCAGCGGCAGCGCGGACATCGTCGATGCTCAAAAGGGCGGTATCGGGATCGGACGTAAGCGGGCTGGTCATGATGCCCGCGCCGTAACGGAAACCTGCCCCCCTTGCAAACCGCGCCGCGCCAAGAAATGCGCGCGCCCGGTAAAGCCCCGATTGTTGGCGAATTAACCATTCCGCTTGGTGCTTTGGAGAGTGCCGCCACGTTATAGCCGCCAGATCGGGTTGCACCGGTACGGGATGTCTGCGATGCGCCATCTGCGCGGGACAAGCACTGCGGGGTGGTTGAACTCAATCCATCCAGCGGCACCCGCACCTGCGACCCGGCTCTGGTCTGCGTCAGCGGCTTCAACATGTCGGAACTGCGCCTGACCGGCTCGGACGCCAATGTGCAGGTCAACTTTGATCCGACCTTCACGCTGACCGGCCCGGGCGATCCGATCGTGGCCGAGCCGCTGTTTCCGGGCGGTCCGGGAGCCGTCGTCACCATCTCGGGCGGACAGGCCGTGGTCAATTTCGGGGCGCGGCTCTACATCAATGCCGGGCAGGCTCCCGGCATCTATTCGGGCGATTTCACGGTATATCTCGAATACAATTAAGCCCGTCTGGAAAAGCCTGCTCAAGCCGCTATGACCGCAGGCATGAGCGAACCAAAACACGTGTCCTTTCTGGGCCTGGGCGTAATGGGCGGCGCGATCGCGCGGCACATCGGCAATGCCGGCCACAAGCTGACCATCTACAACCGCAGCGCCGAACGGCTGGAGAAATGGCAGGCCGCCAATCCGGGCCTGGCCGTCCGCGTCGCGCAGAGCCCGGCCGAAGCGGCCGAAGGCGCGCAGGTGGTGCTGACCTGCGTCGGCAACGATGATGACCTGGCCGACGTGGTGCTCGGCCCGACCGGGATCTTCGCCACGCTGCGCAAAGGTGCGGTGTTTATTGACCACACCACTGTTTCCGCCCGGATCGCCCGCCAGATCGCGGTCGAGGCGCGCGACCTCCAGGTCCACTGCGTCGATGCCCCCGTCACCGGCGGCCAGGCCGGGGCCGAGAACGGCACGCTGACCGTAATGTGCGGCGGCCGGGACGAGGCGATCGAGGCGGCCCGCCCGGTGATGGAAGCCTATACCAAGCGGATCGTCCATGTCGGCAAGGCCGGCGCCGGCCAGACCACCAAGATGGTCAACCAGATCGCTTTCGCCGGGGTGCTCGCCAGCCTGTCCGAGGCGATGCGCTTTGCCCAGGCTGCCCAGCTCGATCTCGACAAGGTCTATGAAGCGATCTCGGGCGGCGCCTCGCAATCGTGGCAGATGGACAACCGCTGGCACAGCATGGCCAAGGACGAGTTCGACTTCGGCTTCGCGGTGGACTGGATGCGCAAGGATCTGGGCCTGACGCTGGAGGAAGGCCGCTCGCTGGGCGTGCCGTTGGCCGTCACCGCGCTGATCGACCAGTTCTATGCCGAGGTTCAGGCGCTGGGCGGTGGGCGGCAGGATACCTCTTCGCTGATTCGCCGCCTGCCCAAGCGGGGCGGAGCATGATCCGCGCGCTGCTGGCGGCGACCACTGCGCTCGCTCTTTCCGCGCCAGCCCTTGCCGATACCCTGGTCGACAATGTCGATGGCCTGACGATCGATGCGACCGGCGGGATCGAGCGCTTCACTGGGCTGCTGGTGGGTGATGATGGCCGGATCGTCCAGGTCCTGAAGCGCGGCGACAAGCGGCCCGGCAAGGTCGACTATTTCGTCGACGGCAAGGGCCAGGTCATGGTGCCCGGCATGATCGACAGCCACGGGCATGTCATGGG
>JAJTFU010000151.1 GCA_021299075.1 Novosphingobium sp.
GATTGGCGGCATAGTCGGCCGGCAGGTAGAAGAACGAGGCCTGGCTGCGCAGCGCCCAGGCGGCGAGCATGCCCGCGCCGACCAGCGCAACGACCGCGATCAGGGCCAGGACCAGCCGTTGATGCTTGGCTTTCATCGGCCGCGGCTCTTGTCACGGCGCGCTTCGGCGCGGCGCATGGCCAGCCACGACTGCGCGACCAGGGCGAGCGTGCCGCCGATCCCCAGGGCAAACGAGGCGGCGATAAACGGCCAGTGATCTAGGCCCTCACGCATCTTCAAGTTCCATCGCTTTGCGGCGCAGGCGGGCATCGGCCTGGGCATTGGCCAGGATCGCCCGCATCCGCGCCAAAACCACTCCGCCGTAGATCAGCGAGAAGCCCAGTGTCGCGGCGAGCAGGCCATAAAGGAACACCGGCGCCATCGCCGATTTGCCCACGGCAATGCTGGGCGGCTGATGCAATGAATTCCACCACAGCACCGAATAATGGATAATCGGGATGTTGATCGCGCCGACCAGCCCGAAAATCGCTGGAATGCGGCTTTGCCCTGATCCCTGACTGTCGCGGTCTGCCGCTTCGGCGAGGGCGATATAGGCAAGATAGAGGAACAGCAGCACCAGCATCGAGGTCAGTCGCCCGTCCCACACCCACCAGGTGCCCCAGGCCGGACGGCCCCAGAGAGATCCCGTCGCCAGGCACAGCGCGGCAAAGAAGGCACCAGGCACGGCACTAGCCCGCGCGCCGATTGCGGCCAGCGGATGGCGCCAGACCAGCTCGGTCAGGCTGGCGATCGCCAACGCGGTCCAGCCACCCATGCCCAGCCAGGCGGCAGGCACGTGCACGAACAGGATCCTGGCGGAATCACCCTGCAACCGCTCGGCCGGTGCGGCCAGCAGAGCCCAGGCGAGCGTAATGCCGGTAAGGACCAGTCCGGTGACCAGCAGCAACGGCGTCAACCAGCGCGCGAGGCGCAGGAAGCGGGCAGGATTGGCAAAGCCGTGCATGCGTGGCGAAGGCCCAAAAAAAGGTGAGCGCCCTTTGGCAGGGCGCGGGGATTCGGGCAAGTGGTGCTTAGGGGAATGGCGCGGGCAGCGCGGCCCCCGCCACCTGGCCTACAAGCCCGGCCTATCGCCCGATCAGGCGCTGCGCCATGCTGTCTGCCACTTGGTCGGCCGAGCGGCCGCTGGCCTTGCTCTCGTCCCAGATCGCGGTCAGGCGCCCTCGGATTTCCTCCAGCCGGCGGTGCACTTCCTCCAGCGAGCTCGGCTGGCCATGCTCACGCGCCAGGTATTCCAGCGCGACGGCGATGATCCCGCCGGCGTTGATGACATAGTCCGGCGCATAGAGGATCCCGCGCGCGGCGAGGACCTGGCCGTGTTCGGGCCGGGCAAGCTGGTTGTTGGCCCCGCCCGCCACGATCGGCGCGCGCAGCCGGGCAATCCCGGCATCGTCCAGGATCGCGCCCAGCGCATTGGGGCTGAACACGTCGCACTCGGTATCCATGATCGCCTCAGCCGCAACCGCCGTGCCGCCCAGTTCGGTTGCCAGCGCCTTGGCGCGGTCGGCATTGACGTCGGCCAGGGTCAGCTTTGCGCCTTCACCAGCGAGCAGACGGGCCACGCCGCCGCCAACGCTGCCAGTGCCCTGGATCGCGACGTGGACGCCGGAGAGGCTGTCAGTGCCCAGATTGTGGGCGACGGCTGCCTTGATGCCATAGAAGATCCCGCGTGCGGTGAACGGGCCGGGATCGCCGCCGACCTGGCTGGCATCCTGCGGCGGCAGGCCGGTGACATGGCGGGTCTTGGCGGCGATGGCGACCATGTCGGCCTCGCTCATGCCGACGTCCTCTGCCGTGACATAACGCCCGCCCAGCGCATCGATCGCACTGCCAAAGGCGGCGAGCAATTCAGGCGTCTTGGTGCCGGCCGGATCGGCCAGGACCACGGCCTTGCCGCCGCCCATCGGCAGGCCAGCCATGGCGTTCTTGTAGCTCATCCCGCGCGACAGGCGCAGCGCATCGCGCATGGCCATCGCGGGATCGCCATAATGCCAGAAGCGGGTTCCGCCCGCACCGGGGCCGAGGTGAGTCGAGTGCAGCGCAATGATCGCGGTCAGCCCGCTGGCGCGGTCTCGCACCACCTGAACCAGTTCGTGATCGTCGAAATCGGGCTCTTCCCAGATCGCAGGCACACGCGCTCTCCTTGCAGTCCGGAGCGAAGGATCAAGGGAGAAAATGGGGCGATCGATGGGGTTCGAACCCACGACCTCCGGTACCACAAACCGGCGCTCTAACCAACTGAGCTACGATCGCCATATCTCCCGGCGCCCGCCGGACTGCGCGCTGTTAGGCAGCGCCCGCCCGCCCCGCAAGCAGCGATTGGGAGAGGCGCGCCCTCTTGCACAGGACCCGCCCCTTGCAAAGCGAAAAATCGCTTCGTGGGACAGCCCGCGTAATTTTATTACGCGGCGCTTTCCGGGCCCTGTGCAGCGCGAATCATCAGAACTTCGCGCCGACCGAGACCGTCACCGTCGCCGGTGCCGCCCAGCCTTGGAAAAACACGGTGGGCAGTGACTGCGTACGATAGGCCTTGTCGGTCAGGTTCTTGCCCGCCACCCGCAGGAAGTAGCCCTTGTAGTTGAGCGTGGCCGAGGCATCGAGCAGGCCGTAGCTGGGCTGGATATCGTTGAGCGTGCCGAAGGTTCCGAGCGAGAAGCTGTCGATCCACGAGTAGCCGACGGTCAGCGAGAGCTTCGCATCATCCGACAGATCGCGGACATAGCTGCCGCGCAGAGTGAAGTTGTTCTTCGGTACGCGTTGCAGCAGCACGCCGGTGAAGTTGGCAGTAGTACCCGGCGCGCCGGCCTGGGCCCCTGCCCCGATCGCCGCGGTCTGGCCGTTGACCCGGCCGTCCTTCACCTTTGCATCCTGGATGCCAAGCGTACCCGAGAGCTTGAAGCCCTCCATCGACTCGGTCATCCGGCCGAAATCAAGATCCAGCTCGAACTCCAGGCCCTTGATCTGAACCTCCGGGAAGCTCGTGACATAGGTGTTCGTACCGGGACCATAACCGGGCGTCACAACAACCTGGCTCTGCTGGAAGTTGTCGATGTTGTTGATGAAGCCAGCCACGTTGAAGGTGACCGCTCGGTTGAGGAAGCGGCTCTTGAGGCCGGCTTCATAGGTCGTGTTGGTTTCGGGCAGGAACGAGAGGAAGTTGTTGTTCGGGCAGCCGGCAACTACCCCGCAGTTGGTCTGGCTAGCCTGCCGCTCCGACAGCGTGCCGCGGATCGAGAAGCCGCCTGAGCGGAAGCCTTCGGAACGGTTCGCGTAGAGCAACACGTCGGGCGTCGCCTGCCACTGGACGTTGAAGCGGGTGATCAGCTTTTCCCAGCTGCGCTTGTCGTTGATCTGCGGGATCAGCGGGATCGTGCCGAGCAGAATGTACCGGGTGTTGAAACTCTTGGTCTCGGAGATGTTGCGCACGCCGGCCGAGAGCTTGATCGTGTCGGTGGGATTGATGTCGATATTGCCGAAGAACGACCAGCTGTGGGCGTTTTCGCCCGAGAACTGGTCGATCGCCCGATTGGTGTTCTGGTGCAGCGTGATCTTGTGATCGTAATAGAACGCGCCGACGATGTAGTCGACGAGGCCATTGGCGGCGCTGCCCTGCAGTCGGACTTCCTGCGTGAACTGCTTGTAGGTCTGGTCACGATTGGTGAGGAGCTGGCTGCCGGTGGCGGCCAGCAGCGGGTTGCCCACGCTGGTGCAGCCCGTTGCGCCAACGCAGGTACCGTCAAAGTCCTGGTTCACCGTATCGGCTGACGACATGTACGAAGTCTGCGAGACGAGTTCGCCGATTGGTGTCTTCGCCTTCAGGGCAAGGCTGATGATATTGGTGTTCAGGCGGTCCCGGTCGGCATCAAGATTGTTGCCGATTTCGCGCGGCTTGAGGCCATCGGGGCTGCCCGTTTTGGCATTGTACCTGGGCCAGATCGCCGCGGGGTTGCCGCCCGAAAGGATGCTCGCGGTCAGCTTGTTGCCGAACTGGACCGGGGTGCCGCCGCCGGTCTGGTGAATATTGTCGTAGCTCAGGTCCGCATTCAGCCAGTCGGTCAGGTCGTAGTTCAGTTTGATGTTGAAGGCGCGGTATTCGGAATCGCCGGCGCGACGCTTTGTGAAGACGTTGTTGAGAATTCCGTCGATGCTGCGATACTGGCCGGAGAAGGCAACGCCGCCCCGGTCACCCAGCGGCGCGTTGACCACGCCGCGTCCATAGAACTCGTTGAACGAGCCATAGCCGGCTTCGAGGCTGACCCCGAGCTCGCGGGTGGGCGCACAGCGGGTGAGGTTGATCAGGCCCGCGGTGGTGTTCTTGCCGTAAAAGATGCCCTGCGGGCCGCGGTCGACCTCAACCGAGCAGATATTGAACATGTCGAGCAGCTGGCCGGTGTTGTTGCCGAAGAACACGCCGTCCTGGATCACGCCGACCGGCGGGCTCTGGGTCTTTTCCACGTCGGCGTAGCCCTGCCCGCGGATGAAGATGGCGCTCTGAGCGGGCGCGGCGGTGCCGCTGCCGATGAACACGTTCGGCGCCGAGCCCTGGATATCCAGCAGCGAGCGTGGGGCGAGCAGTTCGAGGTCTTCGACGGTCAGCGCGGTCAGCGCGACGCCAACCGTCTGCTTGTCGGCCGCCTGGCGCGTGGCCGTGACGATGATGATGTCCTTGTCAGCCGCCTGGGGGGTGTTGTCTGCATCAGCCGCCTCAGCCGCATGAGCAGGCATGGCCAGGGAAACCGCGACCGCCGCGAGCGACGACCAACCAAGCACGTTCTTGTACCGCATGCCCCTCTCCTCTCGTCCAAACGAGGCCGGGGCCTGCGGTTTGTTCGCGCAGTGCGTAGACCCAGCTTCTGGATAAGAGGTTTGGCAGCGCCCCTTGGTGCGACAACCGCCAAAAATGAGAGGCTCGCGTTGCGCGCAACGAAAAAGGGCGGCCAATGGCCGCCCTTCACGAGTTCCGCCGGAACCAGCCTTACTTCTTGAGCGTAAGGCCGCCGAAGCG
>JAJTFU010000152.1 GCA_021299075.1 Novosphingobium sp.
GGCGCATTACACTGGCCTTGGCTACAACTATGCCGCGATCAATTACCGGCTGGTTCCGGCTGCCACGGTAGAACAGCAGGCGGCCGATGTCGCTCTCGCGGTCAAGGCACTCCTCGACCGCGCGCGGGAGCTGGGGATCGATCGCAGCAAGGTGGTGATCACCGGGCACAGCGCCGGGGCGCACCTGGTCGCGCTGGTCGGCACGGACGAGCAATACCTGCGCGCCGCCGGCCTGTCCTTTGCCGACATCGACGGGGTGATCCCCAATGATGGCGCTGCCTATGATGTCGCCGCGCAGATGAAGGACGGCGGGCCGATGATGCAGGACACCTATGTGCAGGCCTTCGGCACCGACCCGGTCCGGCAGCGGGCGCTATCCCCAACGCTTCAGGCCGCATCACCAAACGCGCCCAGCTTCCTGCTGATCCATGTTCAGCGGCAGGATGGTGTGGCCCAGGCCAAGGCGCTGGAAGCCGCGCTGCGGCGCGGCGGGACAGCGGTTGAGCGGCGCGAATTCGAGGGGCGCGGCATGCAAGGCCATGCCGAAATCAACCGCCAGCTTGGCAATCCCGACTATGCAGCAACCCCCGTGGTCGATGCCTGGCTAAAGGGAGTGTTTGGCCGCTAGAGCGCCAGGATGCGGCTGACCCGCACCTCCTGCCGGTTGAGCGTGCAACCGGCGTAATGGGTGAGGAAAGAGGTGTCTGCCGCATCGCGGCCAACCCCGATCACGGCCATGTCCGCCCCGGTCGCCATGCCGGTGGCATCGACCAGGTGCCAGGCCCCGGCGAGGAACACTTCGACCACCGCATGGAAATCGGGCGGGGTCACGCCGGGTCCGTAGACGCTGACAAACCGTGCCGGCACGCTGGCGGCGCGGGCCAGCGTGATCAACATGTGCGCATAGTCGCGGCAGACCCCCTGGCGCTGGACATAGCTTTCCAGCGCACCGGTGTTGGAGTTGCTGACCCCGGGAACGAGCGAAAAGTGCGTCGCAATCCATTCGCGCATGGCGGCAACCGCAGCACCGCCTGAGAGACCGGCAAATTCGCTTTCGACGATGTGTTCGAAGTGATCGGCCTGACAATAGCGCGATGGCATCAGGTAATCGACCGTCTCGGCCGGCAGCAAGTGCGGCGGCGTTGCAGCCAGTCCAGAGAGGTCAGTCACCAGGCGCTGCACGGCCACCTCCGACTTGTAAGATACCGTCAGCCGTTCTTCGACATCGAGCCAGATCCGCTCGCCAATCTCGTCATGCCCCGGGATCCGCGCGAAATGCTGCACCGGGCTGATCGCGATATGCGCGCTTTCGACCCGCTGCTCCGGGGTCATCGCTGCTTCGATCTGGAGCAGGACGGCCGTGCGCGCTTCGAAGGTGTAATCGAGCTCGGTTTCAATGCTGAGCCGGACGGGGTCTGTCATTCCAGCCTAATGCGCGGGGCGGCGGCTGGCTGCAAGCGCGATGCGGCAAGCACCCCTAAATTGCGACCACCTCGTCCCCATCGAGCCGATGGGTGCATTCGAGCGCGCCCGGTTCGCAGGCCGGGCTGAGCGCCGCAACCGTGCGCCAGCCGATTGCCCGCAGCCGGGCGGCGACTTCGGCGTCATGGCCCAGTGGCAGGAACAGCGTGTCGGGCCGCGGCTCGGCCTCGGCCAGAGCGTCGATCAGGTCATCTGGGTAGAGCGAGAAACCGATTGCCGGCTCGGTCTCAGCCCCGCTGCCAAGGATCGCATAGCTCCCGCCCCGCCCGATCGCACCGGGCAGGCCTTCGGCATAGATCGTGAAGCCGAACCAGGACTGGTATTCAAAGCCGTGGCGCTCGCTGGGGTCGAGCGTCAGGCGGGCCAGGGCACCGACGCGCCCGGCAATGGTCCGCAGCGCGGCAATCCGGCCAGCGAGGACTCCGCCCTTGTCGAAGGCGGCCAGCTTCTCGATCGCCGTCTCGAACGGGCCGATCGCGGCGAGCAGCGGCAGATAGGCCTGTCCACCGGCCGCAACGAGCCCACCGGCATCCTTGGCATCGAGTTCGCGGCGCACGGCTTCGATCTGGTCGGGTTCAAGCGGCAAGGCCTGGGCAGCCAGGGCATCGACCAGGTCTGGCAGGGTAAAGTCGACCGACAAGCCCTTTGCTCCGGCCGCCGTCAGGGCTTCCAGCGCCACGGCCAGCACTTCGCCAGCCGCAGCGACCGAGTCATTGCCAATCAATTCGGCGCCCATCTGGAGCCGTTCCCGCGTGGGATCGAGGCCATCGCCCTTGATGGTCACGACCTGCCCCGCATAGCACAGCCGCAGCGGGCGAGCGTGCTGGGCCAAGGCTGTGGCCGCAATCCGGCCGACCTGGACAGTCATGTCGCTGCGCAGCGCCAGGGTGCGCAAGGATGCCGGATCGACAAAGCGGAACATCCGGCGCGGCTGGACCCCGGCCATGCGGCTGGCCATCGACTTTTCGAACTCGATCGTCGGCGGCTGAACCCGGTCGTACCCGTGGCTGTCCAGCACATCGAGCACGGCGCGGGTGACGCGCGCGGCAGCAGCCGCATCGCGGGGCAGGCGGTCTTCCAGGCCTTCGGGCAACAGGTCGCGGTCGGTGTCTTGCATCGCGTCGATCCCGTTGCCCGAATGTGCCTTAAAACGCCAGTGCCATCACCCGCTTCACGCCGGGCACGTCGCGCGCCTTGGCGATCACTTCGGCGGGAACCGGGCTGTCTACACTGAGCAGCAGCACGGCTTCACCGCCAGCCGCGCGGCGGCCGAGGTTGAAGGTGCCGATGTTGATGCCGGCTTCGCCCAGCAGGGTACCGATCCGGCCGATGAAGCCGGGGGCGTCCTCGTTGACGATGTACATCATATGGCCGGCCAGTTCGGCTTCGACCTTGATCCCGAACAGTTCGACCAGGCGCGGCTCGGCATTCGAGAACAGCGTGCCGGCAACGGAGCGCTCACCAGCGTCGGTCTTGACCGAGACGCGGATCAGGGTGTGGTAATCGCCTTCCTTCTCGGTCTTGACCTCACGCACTTCGATCCCACGCTCCTTGGCCAGGAAAGGGGCGTTGACCATGTTCACCGTGTCCGACTGGACCCGCAGGAACCCGGCCAGGACCGCGGCGACGATCGGCTTGATGTTCAACTCGGCCGCAGCGCCTTCGGCGTGGATCGAGATCCGCGGGATCGCGCCGGTGGTCAGCTGGCCCACCAGGCTGCCGAGCTGTTCGGCCAGGGCCATGTAG
The DNA here is from genome assembly GCA_021299075.1 of Novosphingobium sp. Taxonomy (GTDB): domain Bacteria; phylum Pseudomonadota; class Alphaproteobacteria; order Sphingomonadales; family Sphingomonadaceae; genus Novosphingobium. Next base: position 3,229 of record JAJTFU010000152.1, read on the forward strand.
GGCTTCAGCTTTGGCGCTTCCTCGGCCGAGAGCGACGGCATGTTGAGCGCGTTGGTGACGCCGCCGTTGACCAGGTAATCGGCCATCTGCTCGGCCACCTGCAGCGCCACGTTGACCTGGGCTTCGTTGGTCGAGGCGCCGAGGTGCGGGGTGCAGATGAAGTTCGGCGTTCCGAACAGCGGCGATTCCTTGGCCGGTTCGGTCTGGAACACGTCAAGCGCAGCGCCGGCAACCTGGCCAGAGTCGAGCGCTTCCTTCAGCGCGGCCTCGTCGATCAGCCCGCCGCGGGCGCAATTGATGATCCGCACGCCCTTCTTGGTCTTGGCAATGTTCTCGGCCGAAAGGATGTTGCGGGTCTGGTCGGTCAGCGGCGTGTGCAGCGTGATGAAGTCCGCACGGGCCAGCAGGGTATCGAGATCGACCTTCTCCACGCCCATTTCCACGGCGCGCTCCGGCGTCAGGAACGGGTCAAAGGCGACGACCTTCATCTTCAGGCCCAGCGCGCGGCTGGCAACGATCGAGCCGATATTGCCGGCGCCGATCAGGCCCAGCGTCTTGCCGGTGACTTCAACGCCCATGAAGTCGTTCTTCGGCCATTTGCCGGCCTGGGTCTGGGCGTTGGCTTCCGGGATCTGGCGGGCCAGCGCAAACATCAGCGCAATGGCGTGTTCGGCAGTGGTGATCGAGTTGCCGAACGGGGTGTTCATCACCACCACGCCCTGGGCCGAGGCGGCCGGGATATCGACATTGTCGACGCCGATCCCGGCGCGGCCGATCACCTTCAGGTTCTTCGCGGCATCGAGAATTGCCTTGGTCACCTTGGTCGAACTGCGGATGGCGAGGCCATCGTAGTCACCGATGCGGGCGATCAGCTGTTCCGGAGTTTCGCCGGTGATCACATCGACATCACAGCCGCGCTCTTCGAAAATCTTGGCGGCGTTGGGGTCCATCTTGTCGGAAATTAGTACGCGGGGCTTGGTCATTGTCTTCTCCATCTGGAGCGGATTTCTGCTTCCCCTTTCGTCACCCCGGACTTGATCCGGGGTCCCGCTTGTCAGGCGGCGGCGAAAGGCAGCTGGACCCCGGGTCAAGCCCGGGGTGACGATTCAGGTTAGGCTGCGCGGACGGTCGCGTAGGCCCAATCGAGCCAGGGGCCGAGGTCTTCGATATCGGCGGTTTCGACCGTGGCGCCGCACCAGATGCGCAGTCCCGGAGGGGCATCGCGGTAACCCGCGATGTCATAGGCGGCACCTTCCTTCTCGAGCGCGCCGGCCATGGCCTTGATGAAGGCCTCGTCGGCGCCCTCAACCGTCAGGCAGACCGAGGTCTTCGAACGAATGCCGTGATCGACCGCGAGATGGCCGAGCCAATCGCGCTGCGCGACAATCTTGTTCAGCGCATCGGCGTTGGCCGTGCAGCGCGCCTTGAGGCCTTCCAGCCCGCCAACCGACTTGGCCCATTCGAGCGCGAAGATCGCATCCTCAACCGCCAGCATCGAGGGCGTGTTGATGGTTTCGCCCTTGAACACGCCTTCGGCCAGCTTGCCCTTTGAGACCAGGCGGAACACCTTGGGCAGCGGCCAGGACGGGGTATATTCCTCTAGCCGTTCGACCGCGCGGGGACCCAGGATCAGCACGCCGTGGCCGCCTTCGCCGCCCAGCACCTTCTGCCAGGAGAAGGTGGCGACATCGATCTTGTCCCACGGAATGTCGTAAGCGAAGACCGCGCTGGTCGCATCGGCGAAGGTCAGACCTTCACGGGTCTCGGGAATCCATTCGCCGTCCGGCACGCGCACGCCGCTGGTGGTGCCGTTCCATGTGAACAGCA
>JAJTFU010000153.1 GCA_021299075.1 Novosphingobium sp.
TCTGTTCCAGCGTCCGCTCACCATCCAGCACGGTCAGGACCCCGGCGGCCCCCGCCTTCAACAGCGCGTTCTGCCGTTCCGAACCCTCGGTGCCGCCATCGAGCAGCAGCGCGACCCGCCCGGCCAGCTCGGCCCGGCCCACCTCGCCCTCGCCCTTGCCGACGAACAGGATCGGCGCGCTGTTGACCAGGGTGCGCTTGCCCGAGGTGAAGACCTCGGTGGATCCGGGCGGTACGAACTGCGGGCGATTGCGGCGCGTGAAACTGGCGCTGCTGGAGGCCGGCTCGCGCGCGACCAGCTTGACAGGGGCAAACCAGGCGTTGCGCGGATCGTTGGTGCCGGATTCCAGCCCGATATCGAACCATTGCTGGCCAAGGTAGCGCAATGTCTTGGCTTCACCCTCGGTCCCGGGCTCGCGCCCATCGTAAGCATCGCTGGCCAGTTCGGTGACATGGGCCAGCAGCGCCGCCTCCAGCGCCTTGTCGCGCCGCTGGGCCTGAGCCGGGGTAAACGCCAGCAGGGCCGCAATTGCGACCACAGCCAAACGGTTCATCGCACCCCAACAACGTTTCATCGCCACCAGTCCTACAGTAGACGTGCCTGCGGACAAGCGACTTTGACAGTCGCCCTGCAGTTAAGCCGCAGTGGTGGCAGGAAGGTTACACTTCCCTGAAGCGCAAAGCGTTATTCGGCGGTCCAGCCGCCATCCATGGAAATATTTGCGCCAGTCATGTTGCCGGCTTGATTGCGGCACAGGAACACTGCCAGCGCAGCCACTTCATCGGGCTGGACGAACTTCTTGGTCGGTTGCTTGGCCAGCAGGACATCGTTGATCACCGCTTCGCGGCTGAGACCCCGGGTCTTCATCGTGTCGGGGATCTGGTTCTCGATCAGGGCGGTCCAGACATAGCCCGGGCTGATGCAATTGGCCGTCACCCCGCTCGTTGCCAGTTCCAGCGCCAGCGACTTGGTGAAGCCGGCCACAGCGTGCTTGGTCGCCACATAGGGCGCCTTGAACGGCGAAGCGACCAGGCTGTGGGCCGATGCGGTCGAGATGATCCGTCCCCAGCCGCGGGCCTTCATTCCCGGCACGGCCAGGCGGCAGGCGTGGAACACAGCCGAAAGGTTGAGCGCGACGATCGCATCCCACTTGTCGACCGGAAATTCGTCAACCGCGGCAACGTGCTGCATCCCGGCATTGTTGACCAGGATATCGACCTCACCCGCGCCGGCCATCAGCGCCTCGACCCCGGCAGCGGTCATCAGGTCGGCCGCGACGTGGCGCGCATCCATTTCCTGGCAGAGCGCGGCGATCTCTTCATCGGAACCAAAGCCAGAGAGGATCACTTCCGCCCCCTCAGCATGCATCGCCCGGGCGATGGCCAGGCCAATGCCCGAAGTGGAACCGGTTACCAGCGCGCGTTTGCCCTTCAGAAACATGCTCGACTCCGAATGTGTGTTGCGAGACAGTCCATTGCGGATGGGGTGCGCCCCTGTCCAGCACGAACAAGCCGAAGGAAAGGGACGCACCATGCGGCTGGATGATTTTGACCCCAATGCCATCAATATCGAGGATCAGCGCGGCACCGGCGGCGGCTTTCGGATGGGCGGCGCTGGCGGGAAGCTGGGCTGCGGCACGATCGTGATCGCGCTGGTGGGCTATTTCGTGTTCGGGCTTGATCCGGTCCAGACGATCGGCGGCCTGCAACAGATGGAAAGCGGCGCGGGCCAGCAACAGGTCGGCCCGGCTGCCGGCGGATCGGATGCCAGCGAAAGCTGCACGGTCGATGCGCTCAGCCGCGAAAGCTGCAATGCGCTGTCCTCGCTCAACAAGACCTGGGAACCGTTGTTTGCGGCGTCCAACATCCGCTTCGAGCGGCCCAAGCTGGTGTTCTATTCGCAAAGCGGCTCGTCCGGCTGTGGCGCAGCGCAGAGCGCGATGGGGCCGTTCTATTGCCCCAGCGACCAGGGCATCTACATCGACACCGATTTCTACCGCGAGATGGAACAGCGCCTCGGCGCCGGGGGCGATTTCGCCCGCGCCTATGTGATGGCGCACGAATATGGTCACCATATCCAGACCATGACCGGGCTGGCCGAGCAGATCCGCTCTGCCCAGCAGCAGAACCCCAGCCGCGCCAACCAGCTGCAAGTGCGGATGGAACTGCAGGCCGATTGCTATGCCGGGGTCTGGGCCGCCAAGAACCGCGACCGGATCGAGCCGGGCGATATCGAGGAAGGCATGACCGCCGCCCATTCGATCGGCGACGACACGCTGATGAAAAGCGCCGGTCGCCGCCCGGTCGAAGCCGCCTTTACCCACGGGTCCAGCGAGCAGCGCATGGCCTGGCTGCGCAAGGGGCTGGAGACCGGGAACGAGGACGCCTGCGATACTTTTGCCGACATGCGGCGGCGCGGATGATTGTTGCCCGGGGGAACTCTGGCGCATAGACTGGCTTTAGATCCAACAGGGGGCTGCTGGAGTTACCGCGCAATGCGCTTTGCCCTGTTTATTGCCTGCCTGATCCTCCCCGTGAGTGCCTATGCGCAGGAGGCAAAGCCGGCAGAGGCCAAGGAACCAGACAAGCCCGTCTCTGACCGCTCGCCCAGCATGGGTGATGCGGTTGCCACCCCCGCGTCTGACCTCAACCTCAAGAAGGACACGATCCCGCCGCTGCTGCTGACCGCGCAGGAGCGGCCCTATACCCTGGTCGGTCTGCGGCGCTGTCCGGAAATCGCTGCTGCAGTGAGTGAGCTGGATACCGTGCTGGGACCCGATATCGATCTGCCCGTCGAGGCCAGAAATCGCATGACAGCCGGACGCGTGGCCCAGGCGGCAGTCGGATCGTTCATCCCGTTCCGCGGCCTGATCCGCGAAATATCGGGCGCCAACGAGCAGGAGCGCAAGATCCAGGCCGCTGTCCAGGCCGGCGTTGCCCGCCGGGCCTATCTCAAGGGTGTGGGCGAGGCACGCGGCTGCCGCTACCCGGCGCGCTCGGCCGGGCCGGCCGAGATTGCCGCGCTGGCTGCACCGCAGGCCCAGGCTCAGGCCGAAGCCAAGCCGGAACGCAAGCCATCGCGCAAGCAACGCAGCAAGGGTGTGACCTTTACTGCGGAACCAGTGATCCAGCCGGTCAAGAAGTAGCTTTCGCGCGCGGCAGGCCTGCGCTAGCCCACAGGCCATGCGCCTGACCGATTGCCACAACATCGCCGATTTCCGCGAACTCGCCCGCCGCCGCCTGCCCTGGCCGGTGTTCGACTATATCGATGGTGCGGCTGACGACGAGGTGACCAAGGCCCGCAACACCAGCGCGTTCGATTCGGTCGACCTGGTGCCAGACGTGCTGGCCGGGGTGGCCGAGATCGACACCTCGATCACGCTGATGGGCCGCAAGAGCGCCCTCCCCCTGATGCTCTCCCCCACCGCGCTGCAACGCGTGTTCCACTGGCAAGGCGAGCGCGCGGTGGCGCGGGCGGCGGAGAAGTTTGGCCTGTGGTTCGGTATCTCCAGCCTGGCGACCGTCAGCATCGAGGAAACCGCCGCCCTCACCCAGGGGCCCAAGCTGTTCCAGCTCTATGTCCACAAGGACAAGGGCCTCAACCGCTTGATGATCGAGCGCTGCCAGGCGGCCAAGTTCGATTGTATCGCGCTCACCGTGGACACGATCGTTTCCGGCAAGCGCGAGCGCTGCGCACGTTCCGGCTTCACCTCGCCGCCCAAGTTCACGGCCCGTAATCTGCTGGGCTATGCGATGAAGCCGCGCTGGGGGCTGGACTACCTGCTGCGCGAGAAGTTCAGCCTGCCCAATCTCGATACCCATGTCGCCGAGGGGACCGGGGAGGCCGTCTCGATCGCCGGGTACTTCAACACTATGCTCGACCAGTCGATGGACTGGAACACCGCCGCCGATATCCGCGCGCAGTGGGGCGGGACCTTCTGCCTCAAGGGTGTGATGAGCGCCGCCGATGCGCGCCGCGCGGTGGAGATCGGCGCCGACGCGATCATGATCTCCAACCACGGCGGCCGCCAGCTCGATGGCAGCCGCGCGCCCTTCGACCAGCTGCGCGAAATCGTCGATGCCGTGGGCGGTGAGATCGAGATCATCTGCGACGGCGGTGTGCGGCGCGGGACCCATGTGCTGAAGAGCCTCTGCGCCGGGGCCACCGCCGCTTCAGGCGGTCGGCTTTACCTCTATGCCCTCGCCGCTGCTGGCCAGGAGGGCGTTGAACGGGCGATCATGCTGCTGAAGGACGAGATCGAGCGCGGGATGAAGCTGATGGGCGTGACCAGTGTCGACCAGCTGACGCCCGAGCGGCTGCGCTGGCGCTGAAACGGTGACGGCGGAGGCGGAACGCTCCGCCCCCGCCGCTTCCTGCAGAGCCCAAGGGGCTAGCTTCAGCCCCGCTTGGAAAGGCGCGCGATTTCGGCGTCGAGTTCCTTGACGATCTCCTCGCGGATCGACGGGGACAGCTTGTCATCCTTGCTGATCCGGTCGCGCGCGGCCTTGAGGCCATCGGCGGCCTTGGCCATGGCCGCGCCGGCCGAGCAGAAGCGGAGCACCATCCGCTGCTTCTTGCCATCGGCACTCTTGCCCTCGGCTTCGAAGTTGGAGGTCTTGGCACCGTCAGCGCAGGCCACCGCGATCTTCACGTCGTCCTTGCTGCTCCAGGCCATCACGTGGGGCGCGCCCTCGCCGTGGACCCGCTTGACGATCACGCGGCGCTCGCCGTTGCCCGGCACAGGCGGCATATCGGGGAAATCGGGCAGGTCCGGAACGGCCGCCAGCGCCTTCTCGACCTTGGCATCGATCTCGGCCTCGCTCAGCGCCTTGTCGGTCTTGATGACGATGGTCTTGCCATCCTTCTCGATCACGCGGGTTTTGAGGTCGCTTTCGTCCTTCTTGTCGCCATTGCGCTCGACGATGACAATGCGGTGCTCCTTGACGGTCTTCGGCGCGGCCGGGGCTTCGGGCGCAGCCGG
>JAJTFU010000154.1 GCA_021299075.1 Novosphingobium sp.
GCTTGTGGTTCAGCGACGAATGTCGCTGAGGCCGAGGTAGACGGAGTTGTAGGCCTTGCCGGCCTTGGAAGTCTTCGCCTTGACGAAGATCTTCCACTCCTTGCCCTCGGGTGCTTCGAGGCCAAGGGCCTCGAGAAGGGATGCGTCGGCCTTGCCGACGAAGGGCAGCGCTTCGCTGCTGGTTTCGAAGATGGCACCGATGCTGTGGAACGCTTGTTCTTTGGCCTCGGTGGTCTCTTTCTTGGTGGGGGTGGTCTTGGTGTAGGCCATGGTCTGTGTCTGTAGGACACTGAATTGAGGCCCCCGGGGAGGGCCTCTTGATGGCTCAGCGGTATGGACCTGCTCCGCCTGGATTTACGTAGTGATTAACGCAGTATTGGGGCTCTGCTACTACTGCGTAGTAGGGGTCGCAATACGGCTTGTTAATGGTCTTATGCGGTTTCCGGTGCAGCTTTCGCTGCTCGGCCGCAAGCCTGCCGGCTTCCCTGCGTGCTATGGCCTCTGCTTCGCAGTGGCCATAGCTGGTGAAGGGGTGCTGTGTGTTAGCCATGGTCTGTGTCTGTAGGACACAGAATTGAGGCCCCCGGGGAGGGCCTCGTGATGGTTCAGCCGATCGCGATCGTTCGCGTCGGCTGATACTTGAACGAAAGGGCGTAGCCCTTCGGTACGGATGTGCAGCGGATGCTGCACTGTTGAGCAGAAGCCAAAGGCTTCTGCGTGGTGATGGTGGTTGCCTGATAGTTGGTTGAGCGCATGGCGCTATCTGTTGGCCCCCGGGGAGGGGTTTTTTACTAGGGGGTGCCTGAGGAGGGGGGTGGAGGGGAGTCAGTCAGGTGTTTGCGGCGCTTTTTCCACGCGCACGCGAGGCCAGTACAACTGAACTAGCGGCATAACCTGTCGTTAGCGACACTCCACTGCTGTGAAGCCCAAAAAAACGGCCTCTGGCGGGCTCGTGAAACTTGAGTCCAAACCCAAGCGCACTCGCCAGGGTGATGGCCTTCACTCCAAGCCCTCGCACGGCCGCAAAAAATCCCGCGGTCAAGGCAAATGACACGCTTCGCTGGCGACAAACTCGCTGCTTCCGGTAAGGGCCGCAATCGCGCTATCGGCCAGCGCTCCCGCTACGCCTTCAAGGGCTTTGATCGCGACAATCGCCGCGTTCAATACCAAGCTCTCGACGAGCAATCCTCTGGTACTGCCCTGCGCGATGAAACTGTCGCCAAGCGCAAAGCCGCCGTAGAAGAAGCACGCCAGAAAGCCCTCTGGGCTCAGGGCTGAAACGCCTCAATACCCTCGGCTCAGCAGGAAAATGAGCGGTGCAGGTCTCCCCAGTCGACATCCAGGCCTGGGCCTCTGAGACCGGCGCTGAATACCCCAGCACGCCTGCTGAAAAAGCAGCCGTGCTCCCCGCTGTCATGGCCTGGAAGCAAGAGCAGCTTCAGGACGCCGCTGCCGCACGCGGTCAAAACGCCCTCAATGTCCCCCTCATGGCCGCCGCTGGTGCCGGCCTGGGTATTGCCGGTCTCGCTGCCTATCAGCACTTCCGTGCTCGTGGTCTTTCGCACGAACAAGCCCAAGCCGGCGCTGCCCAAACCCAGTCCGATGCCGTTCGGGCCACCACTCCAGCGCCAGAAGACGCCCCGCCAACGCCTTCCGAGCTCTATACCGGCAGCCTGGGCCGTGATCAGCAAGATTTCTCCTCTTCCGATACGCGCATCGTTCGAGCCAAAGGCAAGCGTCCCATCGGCGGCCAGGAAGCCATGGTGCCGCGCACCAACAGGCGCGGTCAGATCATCGATAACGCCGCTCTTGCTGGTGCCACTCGCCAAGGCACTGCACAAGGTCGTCAGCGCGGTGAATACAACCTCAAGTCACCCTGGAACGATCCAGTCCTCGGCCCGCGCATGGCCGCGGCAGACACGGAAGAACGGCAGCGGCAGCTGATTGGCCGGCTCATGCAAGAAAATCCCGCTGTCGTTGACGATGTCATCGATGCCCTCGCCGCTCGCAGTGATCGCGCCCTGCCTATCGAGCGCGTTAAGTCTGCAAATGACTTGCCCGTTCGCGCGCTAGCAGTCGACGGCAATGTTTTCTGGCTCGAAGACACCCGCGAAACCGTCGTCACCCGCGGAGGCAAGTTCGTTTCGGCCTCGCCTGCTGGCGTTCGTCAGCGCATGGCGCCCACAGGTGCAGAGGCCTACGGCTCGGACACAAGACAGGAAAACGAAAAGCTTGTTCAGACCCGACGCCAGTCAGGCCAAATGTTCCAGCCTGGCTGGTATCCAGACAAAGTCCTGATCGACGACAACGGGCAAGAGCTCGGTGATGACGACAACGGCGCTTACAGACTCGACAACGCGCATACCCGCGCTCTTGCCGAAGGCAAGCTGCTTGAGCAACGCACCGCTCAAGCAGCCGCCCTGGAAAAGGCTGGTGATCTCGGCGCTGCTGCGCGCTTGCGCGCTCTTGGCGGTCGCATCACTGAAACCAACACAGTCACGGCTGCGCCTGAGGCCGACTATCACCCCAAGTGGGAAACCGACAGTGATGGGTTCCGAAAAGTCGTTGATGGTCAGTTCGTGCCAGTCACAAGGCAGCGCAACGGCAGAACCGTCTCGGTGTTTGAGCGAGATCCTGGAAGTGACAACATCCGCTTGGATCAGGTGCTCTCCGACAAAGAAGATGCCTTGACCAAAGGCATGATGGAGCCTTTGCCGGCGAGTCGTAGCAATCGTCGCAATGAAGACTATGGTTTCAGGGCAGCGCCTTTTTTTCTGGTCGACACGAAAACAGGTGCCGTTATCGAGCCAGAGCAGAAATTTACTGGAGAGGTTCGCACCGTAGTAGACGGCAGCGGCAACAAAATTTCTGTGCCTGTTGCCATGCCGTCTGAATACCCAAACACCTGGGTTGAAACCCCCCAGCAAAGGTTTGTTCCAAACGGCCAGACAAGAACAACTTGGGATCCAAATACGGAAACCTACAAGCAGGTGCCCCTCGGCAATTACGAAGTTGTTCTGGACAGCAACGGGGAAGTTGTCTGGAGTCGGCGTCCGGCAACGCCGCAAGACCTTGTGGTCATGTCACAGAACGAAGGTCCGTCTGGATCGCCTTATTACGGCAAGCCTGCCGCACAGGTAGCTTCTGCCATGGAGGCGTCTTCCTATGACTACAGCCGACCCGCTGATCCCGGCTCATACGACGCCTTACTGGCGGATGGCTCTACTGGCCGCATTGAGCGTGCACCGTTCCAGCAAAGCGCCTACATCCTCAAAGAGCCGCAACACGCGCTTTCGAGAGCACTTGCCGCTAGCCATCACTTAACCACCGACACTGAAGGTAAAAGCCGCGCTGACATTTACGGGCTGTACGGCGTTGACCAACCCATGGTTGATCGCGCTCACGCTTTCCAGCGTGGCGATCTTGAGTTCCCTGCTCGCCGCGCTGGAAATGCCTTAGCCGCCCGTGCTGTTGGTGGACACACCAGCAAGGACTGGGCAACGCAAGTGCTTTCCTCCATGGCGGTCACGCCACGGCCAGATGCCTGGCGTCTTGATGCCCTAGAGAAAGGAACCACACGCGAGCAATCAGCAGAGCTCGCCCGTGGCTGGCTCAACAGCAATCCCGGCATCGCTGAAACGCTCTCCAGCAACCTGCAGGGCGTGCCACTCGTCGAGCAGATCAACATCGTCCAAGAAGCGCTCTCGGATGCTGCTGTTGATTTCCCCAAAGCCGTTCAGTGGGCCGCGCAGCAACAGCCAGAACTGGCTGAGCGTGCCAGGCTTGGCGGTTCAGGCAGCTTTGGTTTTGAGCAGTTCCAAAAGTCCTATGTCCGCAAGGCAGTCCTCGGCGCTGTTGCACAGCTGAAAAACGCTGGTGGTGACGCCGCACCTGAAGTGATGCTCCCCGCTGCTGTCTCCGAACTACTGGCTAACGAGGCCCGCGTTCACAACCCGGAAAATCCCAACATTGCCGGTGCCATCAATCGCCGCATCGGTGGCACCACCGATCCGATCGAAGCGCTCTGGAAATTGGACGGCATCCTCTCTGATGCTGCATCCGACAAGCTCAACGAGGGCTACACCAATGGCTCTCTCCTTGCTGAAGGGTTCTTCAAGGCAGCCAGCCCGGGCGACGGTTCTCGCGTTGGCGCCATGAAGGAACGCTTTGGTGGTCGCACCAATGACGCCTACTTCAGTTCACCCCAAATCGGGCCGACACCTCACGAGCCGATGGCGTCCCGCATGCCCATCCGCATTGGCTTCAGCTCCAATGTCCCTGGCGCCGGCGCTGCTCTCAACCGCAATGACATTGCAACTCCAGCCGAAGTGCTGCATCAGGCAATCAACGGCAGTGGCATCCAGCTCAGGCAAGATGACGCGGAAATCAATCCTGCTGTCGTAGGAAGAGGGGCCAGTGCAAGGCCTTCTGCCCTGAGGACCAGAGTTAGCGGCAGGAATCCGCGCGCGTTTGCGGTCAACAGCATCCTCGACAATGAATACAAGGCACTGATGGGTAAAAGCGCCGAGATTGCCGCCGCTGCCAAATCAGGTCAGATCACGATTGAGGACGCCAAGGCGCAGCGCGCCAAGATTGCCGCTCAGCTTGGTGGAATTGCACGGCGGCAAACATTGCTTGATGCCACCCGCGAAGGCAACGAATTACTGCTGCAAGACGCCAATCGGCAAGCCCGTGGCCTGGTAACTAATACGGCCGGCTCCAATAGTGCAAATCCAGCCACTCGCGGTTCAATGCTGGAGCTGGTAACCGCAAGTGGGGATCGCCGCGCTCTACCCGCAGTTGAGCAAGAGCGTCCGGTCGCTACTCAGCAAAGCATTGGCGAGGGCCGCGGCTACATCCTCGATCTCGGCGCCAATGGTGTCGTTCGCGCCCTGCCTGACATCGGCTCCAATGTCCTTTCCTACGAGCAGGTCTTTGAAAAGCCTGAGCGGGAGAACGAAGAGGCCTTTGACCGCGCCACTCTCGAAGACAGCCACCGTGAAGAAGGCCGCACTGGCGAAGCTCTGCGAGTTGATGCAGAGCCTGCGGCACGCGTGGATGTCAGCAGGCCGTTCAGTGACGCGGAAGCTGCGCCGATGCTGCAGCAGCTTCGGCAGATCCGAGAGATCAACGCTGATTTGCGCAATCTCGAAGGATCGCAGCCGCAATCTGACTGGACACCTCCAGCGCCTTTGTCTCACGGCGGTCGTGACGACGAGTTCGCCATGCCGCCGCGGTTTGCAGGGCCCGGCGAGGCGCCTGAATCGCAGCGGGCCGCCGCCAAGGCCCTGGCCACTGCCTGGACCGCGCCGGCATCCGCGGCACCGCGGGCTTACAGGGAGATGGCCAATACCCTCGAGGCAAGCCGGCAGCGGGCCTTGACAGAGCAAGAAATCAACGACGCCCGGGCCAGGCACATCGGCGACTACATCAGCAAGGCCGCTACCCCCACCTTCGACAGGGCTGGCCGCCAGACACGCGGTTGGACTGGTGGCGATTCCTGGCACGGCGGCGCTCGCCTTGCCGGCCGCGCTGATCGCAATGTCGGCGCTTACGTCCCGCCGTCTGATGCCATGGTC
>JAJTFU010000155.1 GCA_021299075.1 Novosphingobium sp.
CATATGCCGCGGCAGCACCTGCCGCCGATCCTGCACCGGCAACAAGTCCGCCGCCCGCCGGGCTTTGCCCCGCCGCCGTTGCCGCGCCTGCAGCCGATCCGGCAGCGGCAGCAATGGCCGCGCCCTGCCCGACCGCGGTTGAGGCACCTGCACTTGCGCCAGCAAACGCACGGATCGCGGCACCTTGGGCCTGGGCGGTGGCACTTCCGGCCGCCGATCCCGTTCCGGCGGCAATCCCGCCGCCACCCGCCACCACAGGCGACCAGACCGCGACCCTTCCGCCATAGCCCTTCTGGGCGGCCAGCGTGCCGGTCAGGGTCGAGACAAAAACCCGCCCGCCGTAGCCTTGCTGGACATTGAGCGTCATCAGGTCACCGTGATGGATTCGACGTACCCGTTGAAAGTCGTGCCGCCCCAGGCGATCAGATCAAGGCTGACGATCTGCGTCCCGCTGCCCGTGGGGGAAAGCGAAAGCGTCACCGTTTCCCATGTGTTTGCCGCCGCCGTCATCAGCGCCCGTTGCTCGGCCGTGATCCCCGGCAAGCCCTCGGTTGGCATATAGGACAGGCCCATCGACAGACCGGTATTGTCTCGCCGCATCCGCATGGCAATTGATGTCGTCTCCCCGCGCGTGATCTCGAACTGCCCCAGCGGCAGGCGCAGCGGGGTGCGGGAAATGGCGTTGCTGCTTGTCACCTGTATGCGCATGGACGAGGCTTGCGTATCCACCACTGCGGTTTGCCGGGTCATCCGGCCCCAGGGGTGGCGCAGCGTGTCATTGCCCGCAATATTGTCCAGACTTTCGACCGACACCATCCCGTCATCGCCGGTGAAGCTGAACTCGTTTGCCTCATTTACCAGCGCGTCCAGGATTCGCGCATTGACCCCGAGGCCGACAGCAATGCCGCTCGTCGTGTTGTTAAGCGTCACCAGGTCACTTACACAGATGGACTCGTTTCCGGGGTTGCCCGAAAAGGTCAGGCCCGATGTGGCGGAGTTCCGGCTGGTGATGCCGCGCATGAAATTGCGGCCCCCGGCATAGGTCACACCCCCAACCCAAGCGTAGATGTTTTCCAGTTCACTGCCGACCGGCTGGCTTGATCCGCCAAGCGTAACGGTTCCCGTCGAATAGCAAGTATCGGCGGCACTCAGCCCCCGCACTTGGTTGGAGGCTGCAAAGCCGCAGGCGGTCAGCAGGCAGTTTTCCACGCGGCACCCGTCATTGCCCGGCAAAGTGTTTCCGGCAAGCGCAGAACTGAACATGAAGTTTCGGAACGTGTGGAACGTAAATGATCCCGCAGAATAGGTGCGGGAGGATAGCATATATCGGGTCATGCCCGTGCGTGTCGCCATATCCGTTGCCGACCATCCGCCCGTCCACACCGTCTGCGCGGCATCGGCCCCGGCCTCGCTGGGCGTCCAGTTTCGGGCTTCGGTGTGCGGAAAGCACTTGTGGGCATAGGTTGCCACCGTTTCGGTGGCCCCGTCATAAGTCTGTCCGGTGCTGTCAAGCCCATTGCTTTGGGCCGCGTTTCGGTTAAGCACAACGCTCGTGTCGGACAGCAAGCCCATGACGCCCAGCAGCGGTTCGTCCCCGTTGCCGGTGCCGCGCAGCGGCGGGGCCGTAGTATAGGCGGTCTTGCTGACCATTGTTGCCAGCGTGATCTCGTCGGCACTGCCAGGGGCTTTTGAGGCCCAAAGGTTGTTGATGAGGATGGTCGCGCTGCCGGGGTCTGCGGTGGCGCGCAGGGCAATGGAATTGATCGTGCCGATGCTGCCGGTATGGGCGATCAGGCCCGCAAACCATACGTTGTTCAAGCCATCAGCGAACGGCACCGAGACAATCGGCACGTTGCCGGCCGCGTCCGAACACAGGTCCAGAACAACCGCCCCCGCCGCAAGGGCAGCCGATGTCCGAAACCAGACGTTGACCTGCTGAAATCCGGTCAGGTCCATCGTCAGCGGCTTATGCGCCAGCTTGCCGGTGGTAAAGGCTGCGGCAACGCCAAAGCTGACTGCCGTCGCGCCGATCAGCCGTGTGGTGGATGCCGTATTGAGTGTGACGTTCGCAGCCGCGACCCAGCCCGTGTTCGCCGTCAGAGGGTCGATCAGCTTCACAACGCCAGACGGCACCGTGATCGTACGCGCACCATTGGTCCAGGTGCAGTTGCCGATCAGTGTAGGGGCCGGACTTTCGATGAAACGGATTTCATCGCCCGGTGCCACCCGTGCCGCCGTCGGACCCCCGCCGATGGTCTTCCAGCGGTTGGCAAAAGATTGACCATTGTTGGCATCGTTCCCCCCGACCGGATCAAGAAAGAATGTTGTCATTATTGCTCAACCATTGGTTCAGGGCGGCGGTGCGAAGTGCGGCATTGTTGGCCATCGGCATTTTGAAGATCGCGCCAACCTGCTCCCCGTTTGGAAGCATCAGGTTTGCTTGTTCTTCCACGCCGCCCCCTGGCGCGGGGCCATTGCTTTGCCATCCCAGCAACGTCACCGCCTGCGACCCCGCCCGCGCGACGGCAACGGCAAATGCGTCCACCGTCACGCCGTTTGCCTCTGCCCAGGACGGCGACCGGCTTATCTGGGAAAGAATTGTGGCCTTCGTCGCCGACGAAAGCAGACCCATCGCCTCAATTCCGCTCAGCATCGCTTCGATCTGACCGTCAGCCGTCGCCGGGTCCACGCGCAGATCACGGTCCACCGCATCCAGCATGGTCATGATCGTAGCAATCGCCTGCGTCGGCAATGGAATGGCGGTGCTGTTTGGCGTCAGGTCTGCCGGAATTTCCCCCCGCAGCGCCACGATCCGCAGCACGGCCAGTTCACCCGAAAGCACGGCAGGTTCCGCAATCGCGCGGCAGGAAAAGGCCACCGGAACGGCGGGCAACGAGGTATCCGGCGCATTCAGCACCGCTGCCGCTTCCGCGTCGGACAGGTTCACCACATCCGGCTCAAGCAGCCGGTCACGCAGCAGGGTCATTGGTGCCTCCATAGGCTTGCCGCAGTCGCGGGTAGATATAGGCGGCCAGCGCCAGTGTGGTGCAGGCCAGCCAGAACAGGAAACCGGCGGACCAATCCTCTACCCGGAACCAGCGGCCCGAGGGGGTCATGGTCATCGATGCCGGGATCAGCACCGCACCCAGCGACACAAAGGCGCTGTCCAGCACGGTGTCAGCCCCAAACCACTTCTGCCGGGAAAGCTCGATGAGGATCGCATATCCCAGCGCAACGACGGGCCAGACCAGCCAGGGGTTCGGTGCCTTTCCAAGCACCTGGTCGCCCAGCGCCAGGGCGGCCATGGCCAGCACCGCGCCGAACGCGACGTGCCCGACCTGGTTGATGAAAGCCTCGTATGGCCTGCCTTCAAACCGCTCGGGCGTCATCAACTCGCGCCAGAAGGCGGACCAGACCGACATCCTCAGTCCTCCGTCACCGTGGTGCCGGAGGTCAGGCGCGGGGTCACGCCAGCGGCGATGGCAATGGTCGGGCTGATCGCCCCCTTGTAAAGCACCACGCCCGCGCCCGGGGCGGCAACCCCGATCGAGAAATGGGTGGCGGTGACAGAGCCTGCGGTACAGGCCGGAAAGTCCACCGCCGCCGCCAGGGACACGCTGTTCCCGGTCACGGCAAAGCCTGCCCCCGACCGCGCCACGCCCACGCGGGCATAGCCGGTATAGCTCACCTCGCTGGTGGCCTGCGTCCCGGCCTCGCCGGGGTCGGCGCTGTGCAGGGCCAGAAACAGCTGCCCCGCCGCGACCGAGCCGCGCAGGCCGGTGGCATCGCCGATATTGGCGATGCTGGCGTTCTGGAACACCATTTGCAGCAGCGCGGTTTCAAAAGCATCAGATTTGGACATGGGTCGTCTCCTGGTTCAGCGGCAGGCCGCGTCGATGATTTCAATCAGGTTCGCCCCCGAGACCGCCGCGCGGTCATCCGGGGTTTCCGCCAGGGCGGCCGCATGCACGGCCCGCGCCCCCCGCGTCGCCGTGCAGATCGCGTCACCGCTGGTCAGGCTTGCGGGCGCGCATCCGGCGACGGGCAGCAGCAGCATCAGTGTGAACAGGCGCGTCATGGGCCTTCTCCATTGTTTTCTGGTACTCGCGGGCCGCGCGCAGATCGCGCGCCCTGGCCGCATCCGCCCGGCCCTTGCCGTACAGCCCCAGCGTCCCCAGCAGCCACGCCAGCGGCTTCCACAGCGCCAGCAGCATGCGCGCTACAGGGTGGCCGGTCACTTCTTGCCCCAGCCGCGCAGCAGCGCCACGGCTGCCAGCGCATTGGTAAAGGCGGTGATCGCCCAGGTGGACACCACCGAGATATTGAACGGCAGAATGTCCAGCGTGCCGGTTGCGGCATCAAAGGTCGCATACCCGGCCAGCGCCAGCAGCGAAGCACCCAGCCCGACGCCATAGGCAATCAGACGGGCAGCAGATGTGATGTTCATCGGAATCCTCCAAACAGGGCGCGCCACAGGCGCATGAAAAAGCCGCCCGAAGGCGGCGCGGGAACGGGATCGGGCCCCACCACATCGGGCGGCGGCGCGGGCGGCCGGGGCACGTCGGCAGGCGGTGGCGGTGGCGGCGCGCTCACTGCCACCAAAACCGGTTGAGTCTTGGAAACCGGCCTTTTCCTGCCATCAACCGGCTCAGGCTTTACGGCTGCGACAGCAGCAAGGAACGGGGCAACATCCACCAAAGCCGCGTTCAACCCATCACCGTGATAATAGGACCGGCCCTTGCCCTTGCCGGAGACGACGGGCAGCGAAGCCCATTCCTTGGCAAGCTCATTGCAGAACTGTTTCACCGTCAGCGCGCCGGACAGGTATTTGTCCAGACCGCGACGTTTCAGAAGGGCAATCGCAAGCGCGTCCTGCCCGGCCCTGTCGAACAGGCTTTTCAGCGTCAGACCGGCTTCGGCGTA
>JAJTFU010000156.1 GCA_021299075.1 Novosphingobium sp.
TTCGTCACCAAGACCCCGCCTGCCACCTTCCTGATCAAGAAGGCGATCAACCTGAAGTCGGGCTCGAAGGAGCCGGGCAAGGTTTCCGCCGGAACGATCAAGCGCTCGCAGCTGGCCGAGATTGCCCAGGTCAAGATGGCCGATCTCAACGCCAACGACATCGAAGCGGCAACGAAGATCATCGAAGGCTCCGCACGCGCGATGGGCCTGCAGGTCGTGGAGGGCTAACGACATGGCACAGACCAAGAAGCAGAAGATGCTGGCCGAAAAGCTGGGCGACAATCAGGCCGTGCACGGCTTTGACGAAGCGCTGAAGCTGCTGCGCGAGCTCAAGACCACCAAGTTCGACGAAACGCTCGAAGTCTCGCTCAACCTCGGCGTCGATCCGCGCCACGCTGACCAGATGGTCCGCGGCATGGTCGTGCTGCCCTCGGGCACCGGCAAGGACGTCAAGGTTGCGGTCTTCGCCCGCGGCGACAAGGCTGATGCCGCGCTCGCCGCCGGGGCCGACAAGGTTGGCGCCGAAGACCTGCTGGAAGACATGCAGAACGGCAACCTCGACTATGGCCGCGTGATCGCCACGCCGGACATGATGGGTCTGGTCGGCCGCCTCGGCAAGGTGCTGGGCCCCAAGGGCCTCATGCCGAACCCGAAGCTGGGCACTGTTACCCCGAACGTCGCCGAAGCGGTCAAGGCTGCCAAGGGCGGCCAGATCGAATTCCGCGTCGAAAAGGCCGGGATCATCCACGGCGGCATCGGCAAGATGAGCTTCAGCGATGATGCGCTGAAGGCCAACTTCGAAGCCTTCGTCGATGCGGTCGTCAAGGCCAAGCCGGCTGGCGCCAAGGGCAAGTACCTGCGCAAGGCCGGTCTGTCCTCGTCGATGGGTCCGGGCCTGAAGCTCGACGTGGCGCAGGTTCACGGCGCCTGAGCCGAACCTGAGCTAGCAATTCAAGGGGCCGGGAGGGGAAACCTTCCCGGCCCTTTTGCTTTGTGCCATCCTCCCCGCCGAAGGGGAGAATGCGATGCGACTAGCAATGGTGATGGCTCTGGCAGCGGGGACGGCGGCCGCACCGCCCGCTTCGGTCCCGCAAACGCACGCCCAAATCGACGTACCGCGCGCCCGGGCGCAGCAGGTGATCGTGCAGAGCCGCGACTTTCCGGTCGGCGGTGAAAGCGGCTGGCATATCCACCCCGGGACCGAGGTAGCCTATGTCACGGCCGGGCGGCTGGAACTGCGGATCAAGGGCAAGACCACGATCCTTGAGCCCGGCGACAGTTTCACCATGCCGCGCGGGGTGCCCCATAACGGCGTGAACCACGGCGCGGAGCCCGCGCGCGTGGTCATTACCCTGGTGGTCGACAAGGGCGTACCGCCACGCCAGAGCGTGGCGGCGCCGTAATCAGTTCGCGTCGAACAGCTCGATCGTGTGCAGGGGCAGGCTGATGCCCAGTTCGGTCTGGTTCATCCAGACGATCCGGCCCTTGATCGGTTCGAAGCCATCGAATTCGACCGGCACTTTGTCACCGATTTCGCGGTCCAGCACATGGGGCATGAAGGCGCGAATGCCGCTGGCCGAGACATTGCGGACCGAGCCCGACTCGCCATCGATCATCACCTTGCTTGGCCCCTGGTGCAGGTTGTCGCCATAGCGCGGTTCGTTGCGGTGATCGGCCTTGCGGACGGTCATGCGGCTGATCTTGCCGAACATGCCAAGCTTGCTGGGCTTCTTGGTGCGCTGGAGCGGCGAGAAGTCTGAAGCGACGATGCCGGCCATGATCTGTTCGCGCCGCGACAGCAGCCGGTCATTGGCGGCCGGATTGGCTGCGGCATAGTTGGCGGCATGGCTGCCGGCGGCGGGGAGATAACGCGCGGCAACGCTGGGGTGCAGGGGCCGCTCGAATTCGACGCCGATATGCTGGCCATTGTTCCAGATTACGGTCACCGCCTGGCTTTCAAGGCCCGGGAGCTTGAGCCAGGCCTGGCCCTCGCCGGACGTCGGCAGGAAGCCGGTGACCTGGCAGCCGAAGGCCGAAAAGGTCAGTACCTTGACATCGAGGGCAGTCCGCCCGCGCTCGCGCATCGAAGCGTCGATGCCCAGGGGCGCGCGCGGCGCGCGGCGCTTTTCGACGATGCCGGAATTGCGAGCGAAATTGATGGCCACGGTGAAAGCTCCTTGCTCAGTCCAGACAGGTGCGACCCCGAACGAGCTAGCAGTTATCACGTGCGTGGATCGGCTCAACGGCGCTTTCGCCGCTGTCCCATCGTGGGGTTAAGGAGCGTGGTTAAGTTAACGTGAAGCCGGAAGCGCGCTGGCGGCATAGCATTCCAGCACGTGGGCCAGCGGCCGGCCATCGGGCAGGCGCAGCAGCGCGCGCTGGAACAGGACGGTGTCGGCCGGACAATCCGGGCCGGAGCCGCGCCGCGTCTCGATCAGTTCGCGCTTGAAGCCCAGCGGGGCGGCGACCTTGCCAAAGGGTGTGGTGGTGCTGGCCAGCACGGCGTTCATCTCTGGCGTGAGGCGCGCCGGCACATACCAGTTCTGCGCCTGGCTCAGCAGCCTACCGCCGCAGGTCAGGCGGACATGGCGGCTGCCGAGCAGCTCTTCTGCGCCAACGCCCAACAGGCTGCGCAGGTCGGATGGATCGGCGACGAGCTGACCCGGGGTTTGCGCGGCGATCACCCGCGCCGGATTGGCCAGGCCCTGCTGCTCGCACCATTGCTCCAGCGCGGCCGTGGCGCTGTCATGGGCGGCGAGCATCCGCTCGAGCCCATCAACCGGATTGGCTGGCTGGATCGCGCAGGCGGTCAGCCCGGCCAGCGCCGCCGAAGGCAGGATGCGGTTCACCTGCGCTCAGATCCCGCCGTGGACCGCCTCGCGGCCAGTGGCTTCCAGGCCAGCCGCCAAGGCCGCCGAGCAGGCTTCGAGCAGCGCTGAGTCAGTGCTGCGGATCACGAAGTTGGCACCGACCCGGCCTTCGCGGAAGAAGGGATAGGACCCGATCGCCACGCCTTCGTGGTCCCTTTCAGTCTGGCGCAGCAGATCAGCGATCTCGCTTTCGGGGACCCAGCAGCCTACGGTGGCGGAGAGCACCGGCAGCCCGCCTTCCAGCGTCCCGGTCAGCGCATCGAGCATGCCGGCGGTGATCGAGGGCACCCCGGCCATGATGTAGATATTGCCGATCTTGATCCCCGGCGCGCCGGACATCCGGTTGGGAATCAGATCCGCCCCGGCCGGAACGCGGGCCATGCGAAGGCGGGCATCGTTCAGGCCGCCGCGCGTTTCGTAATAGCGTTCCAGGATCGCGCGGGCATCCGGATGGATCACCACGTCCACGCCCAGCGCGGCGGCAATCGCATCGACGGTGATATCGTCATGCGTCGGGCCGATCCCGCCGGTGGTGAACAGGTAATCGTTGCGGGCGCGCAGGATATTGACCGCCTCGACAATTGCCGCCTCGTCATCGGCGACCACCCGCACTTCCTTCAGTCGGATGCCCTGGACATTGAGCCAGGAGGCAACCTGCGCCACGTTCTTGTCCTGGGTGCGGCCAGAGAGAATCTCGTCGCCGATTACCAGCAGGGCGGCGGTCCAGGTGCGCGAAGTATCAGCCATCCGCGCGGGTTAGGCGAAAGCTGCCTCCCGCGCAATCAGGCCTTTGGTCGACTCAAGCGTCAACCGACTCGCGCACGCGGCGGAATTGCAGGATCCCGTCGTCGAGCGGAGCCTGTCGCATGTCCAGGCGATCCTTGCGGTATTCCTGATTGATCCGCCACGGCAGGCTGGGCGCATTCTTGGGCAGGATGTGCTTGCTGCGCTCGAAATAGCCGGACGAGAAATCGGCGAACATATCCTCCGCTTCGGGCTCGTCCTCTTTGGCCAGGACCGGCACCGCCACCTGGGCGTGGATGGCGTCCAGCTGCTTGATCAGCCGGGTCACGAACTCGCCAACGATATCGACCCGCAGGGTCCAACTGGCATTGACGTAGCCGAACACCGAAATCAGGTTCGGCACGTTCGAGAACATGCAGTTCCGGTAATAGAAGTGCTCCGAGAAATCGACCGGAGCACCGTCGACCGAGACCGCGATCTTGCCGGCCATAGCCAGCTTTAGTCCCGTGGCCGTGACGATGATGTCAGCATCCAGATGCTCGCCCGACTTGAGCTTGATCCCGGTCTTGTCAAACTTCTCGATATGGTCGGTTACCACGCTGGCCGTACCGGCCTTGATCGCCTCGAAGAAGTCGGCATCGGGCACCGCACACAGCCGCTGTTCCCATGGATTGTAGGGTGGCGTGAAATCGGCGGCGTTATAGTGCGCGCCGAGAAGTTCCTTGAGCCTTCTATTGATGAATTCCTTCACCTTTTCGGGCTCGTTCCGGGCTCGCTTGAAAAACAGGTCCTGTAGGAAGATGTTCTTGGCCCGGGTCACCGCGTAGGCGAGCTTTGCCGGCAGGAACTTGCGCAGGGTGTTCGCAAAGCGGTCCTTGGCCGGCAGACTGACCATCCAGGTCGGCGTGCGCTGCAACATGGTGACATGTCCTGCGCCCGATTGAGCCATGGCCGGCACGATTGTGACGGCGGTGGCGCCAGAGCCGATCACCACCACCTTCTTGCCCTGGTAATCGAGATTATCCGGCCAGAACTGCGGATGGATGATCTGACCCTTGAAGTCCTTCCGGCCCGGGAAATTGGCATCATAGGGTTCATCGTAATCGTAATAGCCGGCGCCCAGGAACAGGAAGCGAGTGAGGACGCGGCCCTGCTTGCCATTCTTGTCCTCGGTCACGACGGTCCAGCGCGCGGTCTGGCTGTCCCAATCGGCGCTGACCACCTTCAGACCGAACCGCATGTTAGGGCGCAGGCCGTATTCATCGCTGATGTCATTGAGGTATT
>JAJTFU010000157.1:0-3535 GCA_021299075.1 Novosphingobium sp.
GTGATCCCGGCTGACAGGCCGACTGTCGCGAAGGCCGAGCTCGTTTCGAACAGGATGTAGCGGAAATCGATCGCCGGCTCGATCCAGTCGATGATCAGCGTCACCAGCCCGATCAGGCCGATCGCGATCAGGACGATCGACAGCGCCTGGCGCACCACGGCCGAGCCGACCCGGCGGCCAAACATCGTTGTTTCGGTATGGCCGCGGATTTCCGACCAGACGACGAAGCCCAGCAGCGCAAAGGTCGTGACCTTGAGGCCGCCCGCGGTACCCGCGCTGCCGCCGCCGATCAGCATGAAGACGTAATTGATCGACAAGGTCGGGTCGGCAAAGGCGGCGATATCAACCGCGTTGAACCCGGCAGTGCGCATCGAGACCGAATGGAACGCGGCGTTGAGCAAGGCTGTGCCTGGCGTCATCGAACCCAGCGTGCGCGGGTTGGTCCATTCGGCCACCAGCACCAGCAGTGTTCCGGCGATCAGCAGAACCGCAGTAGTCGACAGGGTCAGCCGACTGTGCAGCGACCAGGGCCGGCGGCGGCGTTCAGGATCGCGTCGCACCCACAGCTCATGCAGCACGGGAAAGCCGATCCCGCCAATTACGATTGCCGCCATGATCGGGGCGAGGATCGCGGTATCCCCCTGCCAGCCGATCAGGTTGCTCGAGAAGGTCGAGAAACCGGCATTGTTGAAGGCCGAGATCGAATGGAACAACCCATGCCAGGCCGCTTCGCCCACACCCATACCGTATCCCAACCACCAGCGCAGCCACAGCGCCAGCGCCACCAGGGCCTCGATGGCGATGCTGGCCACGAAGACCAGTTTGACTAGGCTGATCGCCTCGGCCCGGTTGAAGTGGCCATGCTCGGTCAGGGCAATCGCCCGGTCCGACAGGCTGAGCCGCCGCCCCGCCACCAGCCCCAGCAGGGTGGCGGCGGTCATGATGCCCAGACCCCCGACCTTGATCATCACCAGGATCGCGACCTGGCCGAAAGGAGACCAGAAAGTGGGGGTATCGACCGTCACCAGTCCGGTCACGCAGATCGCCGAGGTGGCGGTGAATAGCGCGGTCAGCAGCCCGGCGCTCTGGCCACTGGTGGTGGCAATCGGCAGCATCAGAATCACCGTGCCCACGGCAATCGGGGCGAGGAATGCTGCCGGGACAATCCGGGTCGGATGCGACAGTCCCTTGTTCATGGTTTGCCCGGAACGACCCCTGATCAGTGTTCGAGCGGTCATAAGGGCAAGGCGCGGCAATTCCTAGCAGGCATTGCCGCGCCGCCAATGGTTTGCCGGTCTGGCTAATCCTTCGGTAACTGCCAGCGCACCGCGCCGGTGTAGCTGCCAGCGACCAACGCGCCGGTGCTGTCGCTGGCGGGCTCGAACCTGCCGCGCAGCATCAGCTTTGCGCAGGCTGCCTGATCGAGCGCCTCGGTCCCGCTGGAGCCGGTCACTTCGCAACCGGTCACCCGGCCATTGGTGCCAACACTCAGCCGGAACTTCACCACGCCTTCGGCTTCACTGCGGATCGCGCTCTGGGGATAGTCGTTGGTGGTGACCCACAGACCTGGATTACCCTTGGGCCGCGCCGCCTTGGTCGCGAACGAGGGGCCGGGCGAGGGGGTGGGGCCGGGGAAGACGACATTATCGATCCCGCCAAAGCCAGTCTCGCCAGTGCCAAAGGTCGGTGGCGGGATAGCGCCCGGGTTCTGGAACGGATTGACCGGCTGCGGCTGCGGCTGCGGCGGAGCGAGTTTGGTTCTGTCCGGCTCGGCGCGCGGCGGCACCTTGGGCGGGTCAACCTTCTTCGGAGGATCGGGTACGAAGACGCCGATCAGCCGTTCCGGGACATGGGTCATCACAGTTGCGGCAAACCCCGTGACTAGGGCGTAACCGAGCCCGACATGGATCGCCCCGACCAGCGCCAGCGTACCCAGGCGGCGGTTGGAATTGATGGTATCGACATAGGTCATAAGCACCTCTCCATCCTCTTGGCGCCCGGGGCGCCCTGCTTTGTGGAGTAGGCCGAGTCGCACCGAGCGACTGAACTGAATGTAACATAATAACATAACCTGTCGATGCAGAAAATACAGGTTTCCGTAACGTCAACCAGTTGCCAATCGCAATTGGTCTTGGCCCTGCTAGTCTTGTTCAAAAGGAGGGACCCATGCCGATTCTCTATGACTATCCCCGCGCACCCAGTCCGCGCCGGGCCCGGATCCTGCTGGCCGAAAAGGGCATCGCGCATGAGACCCGGATCGTCGACCTGGCGGCGGGGGAGCACCAGTCCGAAGCCTACCGCGCGGTCAATCCTGGGCTGACCGTGCCGGCGCTGGTGCTGGAGGATGGTACGGTCCTGACCGACAATGCTGGGATCGCGGCCTGGGCCGAGGCTTTCAAGCCCGATCCGCCGCTGTTCGGCACCACGCCGACCGACAAGGCCGAGATCGCCAGCTGGAACAGCAAGGCTGAGGGCGAGTGCCTGATGGCCATTGCCGAAGCCATGCGCAATACGGCCCCGGCGATGAAGGACCGCGCCCTGCCTGGGCCGGTCAACTATGCCCAGATCCCCGAACTGGCCGAGCGCGGCAAGGCGCGGCTGTTGCACTTCCTCGACAAGCTCGATGCCCACCTGGCCGGCCGCGATTACCTCGCCGCCAGCGGCTTTTCGATTGCCGACATTACCTGCGGCGTCGCGGTCGATTTTTCGCGGGTGCTGCGGATCGATCCGGGCGAGGGGCGGCCCAATGTCGCCGCCTGGCGCGCGCGGCTCGCCGCCCGGCCAAGCTGGAGCCTGTAAGGCGCGATGACGCTCTCGCTCACCGTCCACGGCGCCGCCCAGACCGTCACCGGCTCTTGCCACGAATTGCGCGCGGGCAAGTCCCGCATCCTGCTCGATTGCGGTCTGTTCCAGGGTTCACGCTCGCTCGAGGCGCTGAACCATGAGCCGCTTCCCTTCGACATTGCCGGGCTCGATGCAGTTGTCCTGGGTCATGCCCATATCGACCATAGCGGGCAGCTCCCTCGCCTCAGCGCGGCTGGCTACAAGGGCGCGATCTGGTGCACCGAGGAGACCGCCGAGCTGCTCCAGTTCATGCTGGCAGATGCCGGCCGGATCCAGGAGTACGAGGCCGAACGCCGCAACCGCCGGCGCGACCGGGCCGGGGACGATCCATTCGAGCCGATCTATACCGAGGCCGATGCCATTGCCGCCGCTCGGCTGGCGCGGGTGGTCAAGCTGGGCGAATGGTTCGAACCCGCCCCTGGCTTCCGCTGCCGGCTGTGGAACGCCGGGCACATCCTCGGGTCCGCTTCGATCGAGGTTGAGGCAGAAGGCACGCGCCTGCTCTATTCGGGCGATCTCGGGCCGGACAACAAGGCCTTCCACGCCGATCCCGACGCCCCCACCGGCTTCGACCACGTGATCTGCGAGAGCACTTATGGCGACCGCAGCCGCACCAAGGTGAGCATTGCCGAGCGGCGGCAATGGCATCGGCCTCGGTATAGATCGGCTCGAATGGATCGTCCCCGGCCCG
>JAJTFU010000157.1:3566-9899 GCA_021299075.1 Novosphingobium sp.
TCGACATCGCCACGCTCTCCAGCGCCGGGCGGATCGGCAATGCCATGGTCTTCGTCGATAGTCCGCTGGCGAACCGCGCCACCACGGCCTTCCGCAAATATGCCGACGAGCTGGAGGACACCGGCGGGCGCGATGTCTTTGGCCACCCCTCGATCCGTTATGTCAACGATGTGGCGGAATCGATGAAGCTCAACACCATGTCGGGCGCGATCATCATGGCCGCCTCGGGCATGTGCGAGGCAGGGCGGATCCGCCACCACCTGTTCTACAACCTGCCGCGCCGGGATTCGACGATCCTGTTCGTCGGCTTCCAGGCTGAAGGTTCGCTCGGCCGGGTGATCCTGGACGGGGCGAAGCGGGTGCGCATTTCCGGCCGCGACGTGCAGGTCCGGGCCCAGGTACGCGAAATCGACTCCTATTCCGCCCATGCCGACCAGGCCGAATTGCTCGCCTGGATCGCCAAGCGCGGCCCGATTGCCGGGAGCCTGCTGCTCGATCATGGTGAAAAGGAGTCGATCGCGGAATTGCGCCGCCTGGCTGAAAGCCAGTCGCTCGCCCCATCACTGGTCGTGCCCGAGATCGGCGAAACCTGGGAGCTACCTCCTGGCCAGCCGGCGCGGCGGACCAAGACCGGGCGGGTTGATCTGCGCCCAGCCTTGGGTCGCGATTGGCAGAACGACTACGCCGATCTCGCCACCAGCCTGAAGCGCCGCCTGGCCGAAATCCGCGATGCCGAGGCGCGGCGCAAGGCCATCGCCCAGATGCGCGCCGTCCTCGACAGCTATTCCGAGTTCCGCGAGCATAAGAAGGGCAAGCACCACTAGGCCGAGCGCGGCTGGCGCCACAGCCACGGCACGCGCCGCCGCGCTGGGCAGGTAGCCACCCGGGCCCGGCCGCGCGCCTTGGCCTCGGTCACGGCCAGCTCGGCCGCGCGCAGGGTTGCGTCGCTGTCAGAACCCAGCGCGACCAGACCGACGCTGGCAGTAAAGGGCAGCTCGCCGCGCTCCGCCCCCAGCGCCACTGCCGCCAGCGCGTTAGTGATTGCTTCGGCCGTGGCGCGGCCGGCGGCCAGATCGGCCCCGGGCATGGTGATCGCAAAGGTCTCGCCGTCGATCCGTGAGAGCAACTGCTCCGGCCCCGTCAGCTCGCGCAGCAGGTCGGCAAAGCTGATCAAGAGACGGTCGCCGGCGGCATGGCCGTGGCGCAGGTTGAACGCGCGGAAGCGGTCCAGATCGACCAGCGCCAGGCAGCCCTCGGCGCGCTGCTCGGCCAGGTGGCTCAGCATGGCGATGAAGGCCGCGCGGTTGGTGAAGCCGGTCAGGGGATCGGTCATCGCCGCGGCAAAGGCCTCGCGCTCCAGCCGCCGCCGCTCCTCGATCGAGCGGGCGACGCAGATCGCGCCAAGGGCATGGTCCGGACCCAGCGTGACCGGGTCGATCCGCAGTTCGAACCACTCGCGCGCGCCGCCCGCCCCGCGCAGCGCCAGCTCGATCCAGTCCGAGCGGCATTCGTGGACCAGCGCCGTGACAAAGGCCGCGCGCAGCCGTTCGCGCTCGCCTGCATCGCAAGCCAGCGCGATCTCGCTGCTGAGCCCGGCCCACAGCCGGTACAGCGTGCCATCCCCGCGCGGTACGAAATGTACCCCCATTCTGCCGCCCCTGTCTTCACGCGCTGCAACTGGCCAAGGTGCCCCCTTCGCCGCGCTGCCCCGCAAGCCTCGCCAGACGCCCCGTCCGCCTGTCCTGTTAGCCTTGTAAGCTAACACAAACATATGCGAATCAGTACGTTATGACTCGTTTACCATGTTCGCGGCTGTTGATAAGCGCAACCTTGCAGGTGACCGTAACTTGGTCCGCCTGCTACCTTCGGTCCCGGCCGGGGACTGTCACAATTCGATCAGTATCCGGACCTTGCCGGGCAGAGTCCCGGCCACGGCGGCGATCTTGGCGCGCGCCTCTTCTACCACCTGGATGACCTGGCTGTCCGGTTCGGTCCCGGCCAACGCTTGCTCGCTTACGCCAAGGCAGGCGGCGAGCGGGCCAAGCCGGTGCGGGGCGGGGCGGGCCCGGTCCTGCTCCCAGGCCCAGACGGTCGGTCGGCTGACTCCCAGCGCGCTCGCAATATGGCCCAGCGTCAGTCCGCGCGCCTGGCGGGCTGCAGCGAGCCGCCGCCCCAGGGTCGGGCCAGCGGGCGTGAGCGTGGCGGGGGCATCGGGCTGAGCGGCCGGGGGCGTGGCCACCCCGCGCAGCTGGCTTGCGCTTAGCGCCGCGCGGCTGATCGGAGTAGCAAAGCGGCATCCATGGAGCTGCTCGCTGACCCAGACTACTTCCGCCTCAACCGCGCCGGCCTCGGGCAGAGTCAGGCTGAACCATTCGCCCACCGCCAGCGCCTGATCGGTCTCGATCAGCAGGCCGCTTTCGGAGATGTTGTGAACCGTGACATTGGCGCGCGAGCCATTCAGCTCGCCGCTCACTTCCAGCCGCAGCTGGCGCCGTTCGGCACGCGTTCCTGGGGTAGGGCTAGGGTCGATCCGTCCTGCGATTGTCATGCCAGTTGGGGTGCGGGGCGGCGGGTTAAGAAGTCCTTACCGGCGCGGCGAACCGAGCACGCGGGTGCGACAATCTGTGACGCTCCGCCTCAGCCCCTGCCGCCGGGCGCAGAAGGGCTTTGAAGGATTGCGCCCGGCAAGTCATAGGGAGGCAGAACGCCAGGATTGCTGAATCGCCATGAATTATCGCCATTCCTTCCATGCCGGCAACAGCGCCGATGTCGTGAAGCACAGCCTGCTGATCGCCCTCGTGCGGGCCTTGCAGCGCAAAGAGAGCGCGCTGACCCTGATCGATACCCATGCCGGCTGCGGGCTGTATGACCTTGAGGGTGAGGAGGCCGGTCGCACCGGCGAGGCCGCGCAGGGCGTGCTGCGGGCCTTTACCGATCCGAACCCCTTGCTGAACGAATACCGCGCCGCCGTGGAAGCGGTGAATGGCGGGGATGCTGTAGCTGCCGCGCCGCGCCTTTACCCCGGCTCGCCGCGGATTCTGGCGCAGCTTCTGCGCCCGCAGGACTCCCTGATCCTGAACGAGAAACATCCGCAGGACGTCGATGCCCTGCGCAGCGCGATGCGCGGCACATCCGCCGCCGTGCATGCGCGCGACGCTTATGAATTCTGGCTGGCGATGCTGCCGACCCGATCCCCGCGCGGCGTGGTGGTGGTCGACCCGCCCTACGAGCAGACGGACGAACGCGCCCGCATCACCGCCACTCTTGCCGCGGCGCACCGCAAGTGGGCGCATGGCGTGACGGTGATCTGGTATCCGCTGAAAGACCGCGCCACGCATGCGCGGTGGAAGCAGCAGTTGCGCCGGCTCGGAATCCCCAAATTCCTGTGCGTGGAGCATTGGCTCTACGATAGCGATCAGCCCGGCAGCTATAACGGCGCCGGCCTGTTTATCGTCAACCCGCCCTACGCCTTCACGGAAGGCCTGCCGCCGCTACTGGAAGCCCTGCGCGCCGCGCTGGCGCCCGAGGGGCACAGGGGCGCAATCACGGCCGACTGGCTGAACGATTGAAGGAAACGAGGGGTGGCCGGTGGCTAGTTGCCATCAGCATCGACGACGAAAACCATCGGCTTTCCCCGCGAAGCGGGGTCCCAGCCGGCGTTCAGCGCGGCTTGAATACCCCTGATTATAACCGGGTCGCTGACCTGGAGGCGGCCACGCTGCATTCCCTTCATCAAGCGTTTCGGCGGGGGGAATTCCAGCAAGGCGCCGCGCTGGGTGTGCCTGCGCAGCAAAGCGACCGTCATGCCTTTCCAGCCATCAAACTCGCTCCACTGCGGCTCGCTCCGCAGCTCCCACTCATATTGAAACCCGTCGACGTCGACGATACCGGAAAGCTTGTGGGTCTTACTCATGCTGCACTGCCTAGCAGGTCTGTGGCGACAAACCACCGACCGGTTGCGGATTGGCAGGCACGAGGCCGCTAAGGCCCCGCTGGCGTCGTCCCGATTGGCGGTGCACCAGGCAAATGGGACCACATCGGGCAGGTTCCTCGTGCTCAAGAATCTTGGATCGCCAGCGGAGAGAAAGACTGATTGACAACGGCACAATGCGCGCCGAGCCTTTCGTTTCGGCGAGACCAGCTTGCCAAAGATGGGGGCGGGTGCATGTTACCTGGCGCAATCGCAACAACCGACCCAGACCGGGTTGCTGTCATCATGGCCGGCTCGGGCGAGACCATCAGTTATGGCGAGCTCGAAAGGCGCACCAACAGGTTGGCGCATCTGTTTCGCCAACAGGGCCTGAACCGCCTCGATCACTACGCAATCTACATGGAAAACAACGTGCGCTATGTGGAGTGCTGCGGCGCAGGCCAGCGTGCCGGGCTCTATTTCACGCCGACCAACAGCTATCTGGGCATCGACGAACTCGCTTATATTCTGAACAATAGCCGCTCGAAGATCCTGATCACATCCATGGCCAAGCTGGACGTCGCACGAGCCGCTATGGCGCTGGCCCCCGGCGTTGCGCTTTGCCTTGTCGTCGATGGTACAGGGGATGTCAGCGACGGCGGCAAGGTTCTTGCGCTAGATGCCGCCGTTGCCGGCATGCCCGACACGCCGATCGCCGACGAATGGCTAGGCGTCGCCATGCTCTATTCTTCGGGCACCACCGGCCAACCCAAAGGCATCGTGCGGCCGCTGCCGGAAGTGACGCCCGATGTCGCCCTGCCGCTCTACACATTCCTGAGCGATCTTTGGCACTGCCGCGACGGCATGATCTACCTGTCCCCGGCGCCGCTCTATCACTCCGCACCGCAGGCAGCCGTGGCGCTGGCAATCGCAGCCGGCGGCACGGTGGTGATCATGGAGAGTTTCAACCCGGAAGCTTATCTGCAACTCGTCGAGCGCTACCGGGTTACCCACTCCCAATTGGTCCCAACCATGTTCTCGCGCATGCTGAAGCTGCCGGCGGACGTGCGCACCCGCTATGATCTGAGCTCACTCGAGGTCGCCATTCACGCCGCCGCCCCCTGCCCAGTGCCCGTGAAGGAGGCGATGATCGACTGGTGGGGGCCGATCATCCACGAATATTATGGTGCGACCGAAGGCCTGGGCTTCACCGCCTGCGATACCGCCGAATGGCTGGCACACAAGGGCACGGTGGGGCGCGTGATGCTGGGTGACATCCACATCCTAGATGACGAAATGCAGCCCGTACCGAGGGGCGAGCCTGGCACGATCTGGTTCACGACTGCGACGCCGTTCGAGTATTTCGAGAACGCCGACAAGACCAACGAAAGCCGCTCGGCTGATGGCACGAAGACCACCGTTGGTGATGTCGGCTTTCTGGATGACGATGGCTTCCTGCACCTGACCGACCGCAAGACCTTCATGATCATTTCGGGTGGAGTGAACATCTATCCGCAGGAATGCGAAAACCTGTTGATCACCCATCCCAAGGTGATCGATGCCGCGGTGTTTGGCGTGCCCAACGAGGATCTGGACGAAGAAGTGAAGGCGGTGGTGCAGGCCGCGCCGGGCGTGGCGGCGGACGCTGAACTTGCCGCCGAACTGATCGCATTTTGCCGGGCTCATCTGGCGCATATCAAATGCCCGCGCTCGATTGACTTCACCGAACAACTGCCGCGCCTGCCCACCGGCAAGCTCTACAAGCGCGAATTGCGCGATCCCTATTGGGCGGGTCATTCGAGCAAGATTGCCTGAACAGGCAAGAGGCGGACAGGCGACAGACTTGTGCGCCCGTTGAAAGCATCCGCTATCTCCCGCTGCCACCTCCCTTGACCAAATCCAACATCCCGCCTAAGGGCCGCGCTCTTCCGGGCTAGTTCCGGATTGAGCTGAACATTGCCGGGGCGCCTGCTTTCACAGGTAAACCGTCAAAGTAACCCGGTCTTTTCAGCCGGGTGGAGCGTTTTCGGCTCGCGATTGTTCGCCGGGCGGGGCCTGTCCCCGCGCTTTGCGCATTCGCGATTCGGCTGCCTTCACCTTGCCGCGACGACCATAGCCAAGGTGAAGAGTACTTCATGCCTACGATCAACCAGCTGATCCGCAAGGGTCGCGAACCGCAGAAGGCCAAGAGCAAGGTCCCTGCGATGGAACAGAACCCGCAGAAGCGCGGCGTCTGCACCCGCGTTTACACCACGACCCCGAAGAAGCCGAACTCGGCGCTGCGCAAGGTTGCCAAGATCCGTCTGACCAACCAGCGCGAAGTCATCTCGTACATTCCGGGTGAAGGCCACAACCTGCAGGAGCACTCGGTTGTGCTGATCCGCGGCGGCCGTGTGCGCGACCTTCCGGGCGTGCGCTATCAC
>JAJTFU010000158.1:0-4832 GCA_021299075.1 Novosphingobium sp.
CATCGCGAAGGCGCGCTTGGTTATGGAATCGAGCCCGGCGCGCATCGCATGGTTGCGGGCGATGGCGGAGCGGATGCGGCCGTCCTTGATCGCCGGCTTGCCGTTGATCGAAAGATCGCGCGCCTGATCGACGAACAGGTCAAGATGCGGGCCGAACCCGGCACTGTCGGTGGCGATATAGCGTTCGATCATCAGCGTGTGCAGCGCAACGCCGAAGCCGCCACCAACCTCGCCCATGCGCTGGCTGTCTTCCAGCCGCACGGCATCGAAGAACACCTCGTTCACATGGCTGTCACCGCCGGCCAGCTTGATCGGGCGCACTTCGACGCCCTCGGCCTTCATATCGACCCAGAAATAGGTCAGGCCCTTGTGCTTCTCGACCGTGGGGTCGGTGCGGACCACGATCACTCCGTAATCGCAATACTGCGCCCAGCTCGTCCAGACCTTCTGCCCGGTCATCCGCCAGCCGTTGCCATCCGGCTCGGCCTTGGTGCGCAGTGCGGCGAGGTCAGACCCGCCCGAAGGTTCAGAGAACAGCTGGCACCAGATTTCCTCACCGCGCAGCGCCTTGATCACGCGCTCCTTCACCCAGGCGCGGTCCTGACCATAATGGATCAGGATCGGGATCGGCATGCCCAACGAGATGCCAAAATAGGCGTTCGGCATGCCGAACTGCATTTCCTCGGCATCGAAGGCGATCTTGTGCATGTTCGACAGGCCCTGCCCGCCGATCTCGGTCTTCCAGTTGATCCCGGCGTAACCGGCATCATACTTTTCGGCCATGTACTGGCGGCCCAGCGCCAGGTCTTCCTCAACCGAGAGGTTCAGCTTGCCCCGCGCCGCGCGGGAATACTTGGGGGCAACGCTTTCCAGCCAGGCGCGGGCCTGGGCGCGGTAGGTTTCGATCTCGCTCATGCGGCTTCTCCCGTCAGCGTTTCGACCAGCAGGTCTTCCCAGAAAAGCAGGTTGCCCTGCTCGATCGCCAGGCTGCGGGCCCGGCGCATGTGGAGGTGGAGCCCCTGTTCCCAGGTCACCCCGATCCCGCCGTGGATCTGCACGCAGTCCCGCGCGCAGGTGTCATAGGCTTCGGTCGCGGTCAGCCGGGCATCGGCCGCGGCGACCAGGAATTCGTCGGTCCCGGCGCTGGCAGCGGCATGGATGCAGTTGGCGCGGGCGATCTCGACCAGGCCATACATCTCGGCGATCCGATGCTTGACCGACTGGAAGGCGCCGATCAGCTGGCCAAAGGCCTTGCGGGTGACGGCATAGTCGCGGGCGATGTGCAACAATGCCTCGGCGCCGCCGACCTGCTCGTGCGCAGTGACCACGGCCATCCGGGCGAGCACTTCGCGGGCCAGGGCCGTGGCAGCCGCGCCTTCGGCCAGGGCAACCGCCGGGGTGCCGGCAAAGGTCAGGTCGGCATAGACCCGGCTGTTGTCGAAGCTCGAGACGGCCTTGCGCTCGGCCCCGGCGAGTTCAGCCAGGGCAAGGACCGGTCCGTTCGCGCCACTGGCCCAAACCAGCGCCAATTCGGCCTTGAGCCCACCGGGCACGGCCGGCTTGGCCCCCGTCAGCTTGCCATCGGCGAACTGCGTGGCCGCCTTCCAGGGGAGAATGTCCACCCCTTCGGCAAAGGCGACGGCGCCGCGCGCCTCACCCGCCGCGATCTGCGGCAGATACTTGGCCGCTGCATCCGCATTGCCCGAGGCGACCAGCGCGTGGGTCACGCCATAGCCCGGCGTCAGGAACGGTGCACCGGCCGTGGCCGCTCCGCTGGCCTGGGCGACCAGCCCCAGCTCGACCAGGCCGAGGCCCAGCCCGCCATGCTCTTCCGGCACGGCCAGGGCGGTCCAGCCCTGCTCAACCGCCGTATCCCAGAACGGGCCATCGTAATCGCCAACCTGTTCGAGCAGCTTGAGCAGGCGATCCTTGCTTGCGCGGGCATCAAGCACGCGGCGCGATTCGGTCGCGATCGCCTGTTGGCCCTCATCATAAAGAATTGACATATATGCCTTTCCTGTCCCTCTAGGCGCAATCGTCTGGCATACCGAACCCGTCGGACGCAGCGATTTAATCGATTGATTAAACCGCCCGCGCGTCGCCCGCAAGCCGTTGCCGAAGCGGATGGGCGCGTGTTAGCCTTTGTCCCGTAAAGCACGAGGAGAGGCCGATGCGCGTCCAGCAGCCCGACGGGATCCACCACATCGCGATCATGAGCGCGGACATGAAGGCGCAGCTGACCTTCTTCACCCAGGTGATGGGCTTTCCGCTGAGGGGCCTGTTCGAGATGCACGGCGTACCCGGCGGCAAGCATGCCTTCCTGGAAATGGGGCCGGAGAGCTATTTCTCGGTGGTAGAACTGGCCGGGATCGAAGAGATCCCCAGCACCATCGGCATTACCCATGCCGGCACCGGCGCCGGCAAGTGCGCCAAGGGGACGATGCAGCACATCGCCTTCCGCGTCCCCGATCCCGACGGCCTGATCGCCATGCGCGACCGGATCCGCAGCCACGGCATCCCCGCGATCGGCCCGATCGGCCACGGCTTCTGCCGCTCAATCTATTTCGCCGGGCCGGAAGGGCTGACGCTCGAGGTCTCGTGCCAGGTGGCCGAGCTTGATCCCGCCCATTGGGTCGATCCCAAGATGCTGGAGGAGTGCGGCATCTCGGGCGAGGAAGCCCAGGCCATGCTCAACCCGCCGCCCTGCAATGCCGAGACGCCGGTTGCCCAGCCGGCCTTCGATCCGGCGGTCCCGAACCTGGCCTATCCGCCCGAGGCGCTCAAACACATCCTCGCCACCCCGGACGAAGTGATCACCAGGCAGGGCAGTTACGACCAGCCGCCGGTCGCAGCATAGCTGTTCAAATCGGTTCACCGCAACCTCGCCCCAAGCCCCCGCGTACGGTATTGACCGCACGCGTCCATTGCTCTGGCAGCGCGGTTGGGGGCGCAGTTGCGCATTGAAGGACTGATTTTATGCGGCTCAATTCATACAAGCCGGCGGCGTTTGCCTTGCTCGGCATGCTCGCCATTCCGATGTCGGCCAATGTCTCGGCCCAGGCCAACAGCGATCCCAATATCGTCGTAACCGGTGAACCCCTGCCCGATATGAGCGCGATGACGCCCGGGCCGGAACTGAAGGGCGTGATCACGTCGCGCAAAGGTGACCGGCTGAAGATCACCACCGCTGATGGCACCAGCACGATCGTGGCGGTCAACGAGACGACCAAGATCAAGGCCAGCAGCGGCCTGTTTGGCAGCAACGGTGCCAAGCCCACCACGGCCTCGCTGCTCAATGGCCTGCCGGTGACCGTCAAGACCATGCAGGCCGGCCAGGTGCTGCTGGCCAGCCAGGTCAGCTTCAAGAACAACGATTTCAAGACCGCGATGATGATCCGCAACGGCACCGAGCAGCAGTTTGCCGAGCAGACTGCCGCCACCCAGGCGCTGCGCGGGCGGATGGCCGATATCGACAATTACAACATCAAGGGCACGACCAACGTGTTCTTCGATACCGGCAAGTGGCAGCTCTCGCAGCAGGCCAAGATGGAACTGTGCAACGCCGCCCAGCAGGCTGAATCGACCAACAACGCCCTGCTGCTGGTGGTCGGGTATACCGACTCGGTCGGCAGCGAAGAATACAACCAGACGCTCAGCGAAAAGCGCGCCAACAGCGTGATCAATTACCTGCAGCAGGCCTGCCGCTGGAAGCCCTATCGCGTGCTGACCCCGACCGGCATGGCCGAGGCTGATCCGCTGGCTGACAACATGACCGAGGAAGGCAAGGCCCAGAACCGCCGCGTCGCGGTCAATATCCTCGTCAGCAAGAGCGTCGACGGTCTCGAGTAATCGCGCGGGGGTGGGCAGCGCTCACCCCCTCCCCTTGGCCCTCCCCTTGGCCCTTGCCATTGTGGCCAGCGCCCCCTAGCGGCTCCCCGAACAGCCGCTAGGAGTCGAACATGGTCCCCCGCTACGCCCGCCCCGCGATGGTCGCGATCTGGGAGCCGGAAGCCCGCTTCCGGATCTGGTTCGAGATCGAGGCCCACGCCACGCAGAAGCTGGGCGAGTTGGGCGTGGTCCCGCCGAGCGGCGCCAAGGCGCTGTGGGACTGGTGGGCAACCAACCCTGCGATCGACGTTGCCGCGATCGATGCGATCGAAGCCGTCACCAAGCATGACGTGATCGCCTTCCTCGATTGGGTCGCCCAGCAGGTCGGCCCCGAGGCCCGCTTCATGCACCAGGGCATGACCAGCTCTGACGTGCTCGACACCACGCTGGCAGTCCAGCTGGCCCGCGCCAGCGACATCCTGCTGACTGACCTTGACGAGCTGCTCGCCGCGATCAAGCGCCGCGCTTACGAGCACAAGTACACCCCCACCATCGGCCGCAGCCACGGCATCCATGCCGAGCCGACCACCTTCGGCAAGAAGCTGGCCGAAGCCTATGCCGAATTTGCGCGTTGCAAGGCGCGCCTGCTCGCGGCCCGCGCCGAAGTGGCGACCTGCGCAATTTCCGGTGCGGTCGGCACCTTCGCCAATATCGATCCCTCGGTTGAGGAATATGTCGCGGAGCAGCTCGGCCTCGCGGTTGAGCCGGTTTCGACCCAGGTGATCCCGCGCGATCGCCACGCGATGTTCTTTGCCACGCTGGGCGTGATCGCCAGCTCGATCGAGCGCCTCGCGGTCGAAATCCGTCACCTCCAGCGCACCGAAGTGCTGGAAGCGGAAGAATACTTCTCGCCCGGCCAGAAGGGCTCCTCGGCCATGCCGCACAAGCGCAACCCGGTGCTGACCGAGAACCTGACGGGCCTGGCCCGCATGGTCCGCTCGGCC
>JAJTFU010000158.1:4840-9000 GCA_021299075.1 Novosphingobium sp.
GCCGTCACTCCGGCGCTGGAGAACGTAGCGCTGTGGCATGAACGCGATATCTCGCACTCCTCGGTCGAACGCTTCATCGGCCCGGATGCCACGATCACACTCGACTTCGCGCTCGCCCGCCTGACCTCGGTGGTCGACAAGCTGCTGGTCTATCCGGAGCGGATGCAGAAGAACCTCGATAAGATGGGCGGCCTGGTCCACTCGCAGCGCGTGCTGCTCGCCCTCACCCAGGCCGGGCTGGAGCGCGACGCTGCCTACCGCCTGGTCCAGCGCAACGCGATGAAGGTGTGGGAAAGCGACGGCCAGCTCAGCCTGCTCGAACTGCTGAAAGCCGATCCGGAAGTGGCCGCGGTGATGAGCGCAGCCGAGCTCGAGGAAAAGTTCAACCTCGATTACCACTTCAAGGCGATCGATACGATCTTCACGCGGGTCTTCGGGGAGTAACTTGCCCTCTCCCGGCATCCCGCCTAGCATCGGTAGACATACTGCGGGCGGTAATGGAGACTTGGGCAAATGCAGGTGATACGCACGCTTCTGCTGATCCTGATCACGATCGTGGTCGTTTCGTTCATTGCGATCAACTGGCAGTCGGTGCCGCTGAACCTCTGGCCAATCGAGAACAGCAAGTACCTCTACGTTGAATGGCCGGTCGGCCTGATCTTCATCGTCGGTATCCTGGTGGGCTTCGTGCCGATGTGGTTGCTGCACAAGGGCGTGCGCTGGCGGCTCAACCGGCGGATCGGGCTGATGGAAAACACCGTCAAGGCCAGCTCGATGAGCACGCCGAGTGCAGTGGCAACATCGACCCAGCTTGAAGCCGAAACCGGGAAGGACCCCGCCTGATCATGTCGAACCCGATTTACCTCGCGCTCGACGTTCCCCGGCTCGACGCCGCCGAAGCCCTGGCCCGCAAGGTCAAGGGCCACGTTGGCGGGCTCAAGCTTGGCCTCGAATTCTTCTGTGCCCACGGTCACCACGGGGTGCATGAGATTGCCAAGATTGGCCTGCCGATCTTCCTCGATCTCAAGCTGCATGACATTCCCAACACCGTGGCCGCCGCGATGCAGGCGATCCACGTGCTGGAACCGGCAATCGTCACGATCCACGCCGCGGGCGGCCGGGCCATGATGGAAGATGCCAAGGCGGCGGCGGGCGAACGCACCAAGGTCGTCGCCGTGACCATGCTTACCAGTCTGGATGAGAGCGATCTGGCCGCCACCGGCGTGGGCGGTTCGGCCCATGACCAGGTGCTGCGCCTGGCGGACCTGGCCCATTCGGCCGGGCTCGACGGGATCGTCTGCTCGGGCCAGGAAGTTGGCGCCGTCCACCGGCAGTGGAAGGACGGCTTTTTCGTCGTACCCGGCCTGCGCCCGGCTGGTGGGGCAATGGGCGACCAGAAGCGCGCCGTTACCCCGCGCGAAGCGCGCGATGCCGGGGCTTCGGTGCTGGTAATCGGCCGCCCGATCAGCCGCGCCGAGGATCCCGTGGCCGCCGCCCGGGCAATCGAGGCAACTCTTTAGGCCTTCTCCTGGTTCAGCCGGGCGAAAGCTCGCTGCGCGCATTGGCGCGGGAACAAGGAGAAGATCATGAAAATGCTTCGCTTCGCTCTAGCCCCCCTGGCCCTCGCCTGCGCCATGCCGGCAGCCGCGCAGATGGCTGGGCCGGTGCCCGCGATTTCGCCCACCTCGACCCTGCTTTCGGTCAATGCTGAAGCGCGCTCGTTTCGCAAGCCAGACCTCGCAGTGTTCAGCGCCGGGGTGACCAGCCAGGGCAAGACCGCCGTCGAGGCGCTCGACGCCAATTCGGCCGACATGAACCGCGTCCTCGCCGCCCTCAAGAAGGCGGGAATTGCCGACCGCGATATCCAGACCAACAATCTCAGCCTCAACCCGCTCTATGCCCCGCAGGTCGTCGGGCCGGATGGCCGGGTCGAGAACCCGGAGCCGCGGATCATCGGCTATCAGGTCAACAATCAGGTTTCAGTGAAGCAGCGCAAGCTGGCCGACTTCGGCAAGGTACTCGATACGCTGGTCAGCGTCGGCGCCAACCAGGTCAATGGCCCGAGCTTTGAACTCGACGATAGCGACGCCGCGATGGACGAAGCCCGCACCGCCGCCATGGCCAAGGCCCGCCAGCGGGCCGAGCTTTACGCCAAGGCCGCCGGGCTCAAGGTCAAGCGGATCGTCTCGATCAGCGAGAGCGGCGGCTACAGCCCGCCGATGCCGGTGATGTATGCCAAGGCCATGGCCGAAGCGGCACCGACCCCGATTGCGGCCGGCGAAGTCGGCATCACCGCCACGGTCGCGGTGCAGTTCGAACTGGCACAGTAAAGGTCCACGCGTTAGGGGGCGGCAATGCCCGCCCCCCGGATCAAACTCTGCGGACTGACCGACAGCAGCGCGCTTGATGCGGCAATTGCCGCGCGCGCCGACTATGCCGGCTTCAACTTCTATCCCCCCTCCCCGCGCTTCCTGACACCTGCCAAGGCGGCAGAACTGGGCGCACGGGCCGATGGCCGGATCGACCGGGGGCCTGCCGGTCTGGCGCGTGATCGGGGTGGCCAAGGGCGATGACGTGGCCAAGGCTGCGGCCTATGCCGGGGCGGCCGATTTCATCCTGTTCGACGCCAAGACGCCAAAGGGCACCTTGCCCGGCGGTATGGGTCTGGCCTTTGACTGGAACCTGCTGGCAGGCCTGAAGATCGCGCTGCCCTGGGGCCTGGCCGGCGGTCTGACCGCTGCCAATGTGGCTGAGGCCGTGCGGATCACTGGGGCACCGCTGGTCGATGCCGCATCGGGGATCGAAAGCGCGCCCGGGGTCAAGGACCCGGCGCTGATTGCCGCATTCTGCGCGGCAGCGCGCGGCTGAAACGAAAAGGGGCGGCCCACTAACGGACCGCCCCTTCGCTCGGTGGACTGTAGAGTTCTTAGAACTTGATGCCGAGGCCAACCGTCACGGCATCGCTGTCGCTAAAGCCGTTGCCGACGAAGTAGTGGCGATAGGCCACCTTGCCGTAGAGGTTGTTACCAAAGCCCTGCTCGTAGCCGGCGCCCAGGTGCAGCGAATCTTCGCACAGGTCGCACGGTTCGGTGGTGTAGCCGCCGTCAACGAACAGCTTGCCCTTTTCCGAAACCTTGGCACCGAGACGGCCGGTCACGCCGAAGGCAACCTTGGTGCCCGAGGTGCCAATCTTGTCACCCGAGACTTCGAGGCCGGCAAAGGCCTTCTCGCCCAGGTCGAAATCGTAGCCAGCGGCCATACCCCAGAAATCCTGGGTGTCGCCGTCGCTCCAGATTACGCCGCCGCGGGCTTCGACGCGGGCTTCGTTGGCGAGCGCGGGCGAAGCGAATGCCGCAGTGGCGGCCAGGGCGATGAGAATCTTGCGCATTGTATATACTCCTTGAATTTGGTCCCCGGGTCGCAGGGAACGGGTCGGAGCTAGGCAGTGCCACCTTGCAGCCCAGTGAACAGGCCGTTCAGATAATACAACAACTTGTTCACCTGTGGCTCTTGTGCAACATATTATTTCGTTCATCTGGCAGAAAGTTTCTGTCGTGAGGCCGCGAAAATCAGGCCTTGCGGACCGCTGGACAGCGCCCGGAATCCCTGCCAAGCGCCCCGCATGAACACGGCCAATTCCTTCCGCAACCAGCCCGACGAGCACGGCCATTTCGGCCAGTTCGGCGGGCGCTATGTCGCCGAAACGCTAATGCCGCTGGTGCTCGACCTTGAGCGCGAATACCGCGCCGCCAAGCAGGATCCGGCCTTCCATGCCGAGTTCGACGATCTGCTCGAGCATTATGTCGGCCGCCCCAGCCCGCTTTATTTCGCGCCGCGGCTGACCGAGGAACTGGGCGGCGCGCAGGTCTGGTTCAAGCGCGACGAGTTGAACCACACCGGCGCGCACAAGATCAACAACTGCATCGGCCAGATCCTGCTGGCGATCCGCATGGGTAAGACCCGGATCATTGCCGAGACCGGCGCGGGCCAGCACGGCGTTGCCACGGCCACGGTCTGCGCGCGCTTCGGCCTGCCCTGCGTGGTCTACATGGGCGCGACCGACGTCGCCCGCCAGGCCCCCAACGTGTTCCGGATGAAGCTGCTCGGCGCCGAAGTCGTCCCCGTCACTTCGGGCGCCGCGACGCTGAAGGACGCGATGA